>JACZVS010000028.1 GCA_022572525.1 Nanobdellota archaeon | reverse complement strand
TAAAGGTTTTAATCTAGCTATTTTTTTACTAATTCCTATCTCATCAACAACCTTTATCACTTCGTCGATATCTTTGTAGACTTCGGGAGCTTCTTCAGCTAAAGATTTCCAACTTCCTGCTTTGACTTCAATCCCTTTAGCCTTAAGATTGGATTTTATAACCTCACCTCTTATTGTTCTTAGAGCTTTACTCCTGCTTTTAACTCTCCCAGCTCCATGTACAGTACTTCCAAAAGTTTCTTCTTCTGCTTTTTTTGTTCCAAGAAGCAAGTAAGAACCAGTTTCCATGCTCCCTCCAATAATGACTGGCTGTCCCAGCTGTCTATAAACTTCGGGAATTTCCATTCTTCCTGGTCCAAATGCTCTGGTAGCACCTTTTCTATGCACTAGAACTTCCTTATACTTGTTATCAATAGTGTATCTTTCAACTTTAGCGGTGTTATGAGCAACATCATAGATTTGATTTAACTCAAGTTTCTCTGCAGACTTACCAAAAACTTTAGAGAAGCATTCTCTAATCCTATGTAAAATAACTTGTCTATTCATAAAACTCATATTGATGCAACATTTCATTGCAGCAAAATAATCCTGGCCCTCTTTGCTGTTAAATGGTGCACAAGCAAGTTCTCGATCAAGAATCTTAATATTGTACTTGCTTTCCATAACTTTCAAGAAGAGCAGTAGATAATCAGTAGCAACTTGATGCCCAAACCCTCTTGAGCCACAATGAAACATCACTACAATCTGTTCTGGAAAGATTCCAAGTTTCTCTGCTGTTTGCTTATCAAAAATATTTTCCTCTTTGACATGCTGTATTTCAAGGTAGTGATTGCCAGATCCAAGAGTTCCAATTTGGCTAAGGCCTCGCTGGACAGACCTGTCAGAAATCTTTGAGGAATCAGCTCCTTTCGCACATCCATTTTCTTCTGTATGTTTCAAATCCTCAGGCCAGCCATAACCTTTGTCGATACACCATTCCGCTCCTCTTTCAACTGCTGTTCTAAACTCAGACGCATTTAGCCTCACAAAACCCTTACACCCAACACCAGCAGGAACTTTCTGGAAAAGCATATCAACAAGTTGCTTTAACTTTGGCCTAACTTCCTTAAGAGTAAGATTTGAAGTTACAAGGCGCATGCCACAATTAATATCAAACCCTATTCCGCCTGGAGAGATAACTCCTTCTTTCGTGTCAAAAGCTGCAACTCCTCCAATTGGAAAGCCATATCCCGAATGACCATCTGCCATGCAGTAAGCGTACTTTAAGATGCCAGGCAAGGTAGCAACATTTGTTATCTGATCATAAACTTGTTGATCCATTTCCTTGACAAGTTTCTCAGAAGCAATGATCCTTGCAGGAACCCTCATGCCTTTCTTATAGCTCTTCGGAATATCCCATACAAAATCACTAACTTTCTTCACAAAGCTCGGAAATGTCATGCAAAATGAAAAAGAATCAGATTTTTAAAATTTGCCTACCACTATTGCTCTTTCCGTTCAAGCCTTACAAGCTTATTCAACATCTCAATAATCTCATCTACTTGTTTTTCACTATAGCCACCATGCCCACTTAGACCTTGTTCGAGTGTTTCAAAAGAACTTATATGACAACCAACACAATGAACTCCTGTTTCTTGTAAAGCAGGAACTATCTCTGGATAAGTTTCTACAGCTTCAGAGATGATCATGTCTTTCTTTATGAATATTTTTTCTTCTTGCTCTTGGTTTGTTTCCATTTTATTTCTTTGCATTCAAAAAGTTCTCGTTAACCTTTTCCCAATTTACTACATTAAAGAATCCATCAACATAATCAGGTCTTTTATTCTGATATTTTAGATAGTATGCATGTTCCCAGACATCTATTCCAAGTACAGGAATCTTTCCTTCTGTTAAAGGAGAATCTTGATTGTGTGTCTGAACAAGCTCTAGCTCACCATTATTAACAACAAGCCATGCCCATCCACTGCCAAACAAAGTTGTGGCTGCTTTCTTGAACTCTTCCTTAAAATTATCAAGACTTCCAAATTTTGCATTGATGGCCTCAAGAATTTCTCCACTAGGCTGAGTGTCTTTTTTCAACATAGGCCACCAAAACGAATGATTTGCATGGCCTCCCCCATGATTTCTCACAGCTGCCCTTATCTCTTCTGGAACATCATTTAAATTCTTAAGTAGGTCTTCTGCTGATTTTCCGTCCAAGTTATGTCCCTCTAAAGCCGCATTCAATTTATCAATATAAGCCTGATGATGCTTTGTATGATGTATCTTCATTGTCTCCGCATCAAAATGCGGTTCGAGTGCACCATACTCATAACCTAATTCTGGTAAAGTGTGTGTCATTTTTTAACAAAACCTTCATAGCCTTTAGCTTCTAACTCTTTGGCAAGTTCTTTGTCCCCGGACTTAACAACTCTTCCATCCACCATGATATAAACTTTGTTTGGCTTTATATAATTTAAGATTCTTTGATAGTGTGTTATGAGGAGAATTCCGAGGTTTCCGTTCATCAAAGTATTAATTCCATTTGAGACTATTCTGAGGGCGTCAATATCCATTCCTGAATCTGTTTCATCAAGTATAGCCATCTGTGGCTGCAGCATTGCCAACTGAAGTATCTCAGCTTTTTTCTTCTCTCCTCCTGAAAAACCTTCATTTAAATAACGTTCGGCAAACTCTTTTGGTATCTTAAGTAAAGACAACTTTTCGTACAGCATCTTCTTGAATTCAAAAACATTAATCTTCTCATCCCTTTTCGTATTCAGAGCTGTTCGCAAAAAGTTTGACATACTTACCCCACTTATCTCATAAGGGTACTGAAATGAAAGGAAAAGGCCAAGTTTTGCCCTCTCATTTGCTTCAAGCCCTTTGATATCTTTGCCCTTAAACAAAATCTCTCCTTCATCAATCTTATAATTTGGATGCCCCATCATTGCAAGGGCCAGAGTACTTTTGCCAGAACCATTAGGCCCCATCAAAGCGACTACTTCTCCCTTCTTTACTTCAAGGTTAACACCTTTCAGAATCTTCTTTCCATCAATACTTACATGTAAATTCTTAATTTCAAGCATTTTCTACTTTCCTCAAAGCATTTTTCAGGGCGTAAAGGGCCAGCAAGGCACACTTAAGCCTTACAGGAGATATTTCAATTCCAAGCATTTCCAAAATATCATTCCTCTCAAGTCTTTTTATCTCATCAAAATTCTTTCCTTTAACAAATTCTGTTAAAATGCTTGCAGCTGCCTGTGAAATTGCACATCCCCTTCCATTAAACCTGATATCATTTATTGCATCTCCATTCACTTTAATCTGGACTTCCACTTCATCTCCACATAGAGTATTAACTTCTTTCTGCGTTGCATCTGCATTCTCAAGATTACCAAAATTCCTTGGATTCTTAAAATGGTCCAGTATGTTTTCTCTGTACATGTCAAACATTTTACTCAAAAACTTTCTTTACTTTTTTAATTCCTTCAATAAGAGCATCAACATCCTCTTTTGTGTTATAAATGTAAAAGGATACTCTTGCTGCTCCACTTATGCCAAGTACACTCATGAGGGGCATGCAACAGTGATGGCCTCCTCTGACGGCAATGGCTTCTCCATCCAAAATAGTTGCAATATCGTGTGAATGTATTCCTTCAAGGTTAAATGAGATAACAGGAGCTCTTTCATTCGGACCATAAATCTTAGCTCCTAGTTCTCTTAGCTTTTCAAGAGCATATTGTGTAAGAATCCTATCATGCTCTTCAACAGTATCCATTTCAATCTGCTCAAGATATTCAATAGCCTTTGCAAGAGCAATAGCTTCTGCAATTGGTTGAGTTCCTGCTTCAAATTTCCAAGGCAGATCATTAAATTCTGTTTTCTCAAAAGTAACTTCTTTGATCATATCTCCTCCGTAAAGGAATGGCTTCATTTTCTGTAACAGTTCAGCTTTTCCATATAAACAGCCAATTCCAACAGGGCCAAGCATTTTATGTCCTGAAAAAGCAAGAAAGTCTGCATCAAGATCTTTCACATTAATTTTCATATGCCCTACTGACTGAGCAGCATCAACAATGAAGACAGCAGAGGAATTCTTATGCACAATATCTGCAATTTCTTTAATAGGATTTATTGTTCCAAGAACATTGCTTACATGGGTGATGCTTACGATCTTTGTTTTCTCGTTTAGTTGCGCCTTAAGGCTTTCCAGATCAAGTTTTCCTTCTTCATCCACCTTTACGAATCTTAACTTGGCCTTCTTTTCCTTGGCAATTTGTTGCCACGGAACAAAATTGCTATGATGCTCCATCTCTGAGATGAGAATTTCATCTCCTTCCTTTAATTCAAGGGAATAAGCAAGTAAATTGATGGCTTCTGTGCAACTTTTTGCGAAGATAAGTTCTTCTGGCCTTGCCCCAACGAATTTTGCAATCTTTTCCCTTGCACTTTCATAAAGTTGAGTCGCCTCCTCACTTAATTTATAGATTCCCCTATGAACATTAGCATTATACTTCTCGTAGAATTCTTTCAGAGATTCGATAACAACAGAAGGTTTCTGTGTAGTAGAAGCGCTGTCTAAATACACAAGCTGTTTATCGTAGAATTTTCTCTGCAAAAGCGGGAAGTCCTTCTTGATTTCTTGTGCATTGATTGTTCTTGCTTCTTGTCTCATTTCAATTTCTCCATGATTATATCCTTAACATTTCTCACATCTGCCTTAGCAAGTAAGGAATCGAAAAAGCCTTCTACAATAAGCTTAACAGCTGCTTCTTTATCCAGACCTCTTGACATGAGATAGAAAAGTTTCTCCTTGTCTATGTTACCAATAGAGGCCCCATGACTACATCGCACATTTCCATTGTCAATTTCAAGATTCGGAATTACGTCTGCTTCTGCCTCTTCGCTCAACAGCAAAACTTCCTCTTTCTGATAACCATCTGAGTTAGCTGCTTTCTCATTAATCTTTACAAGTCCCCTGTAAAGACTTTTAGCCTTATCCTTAAGGATTCCTTTCATTAAGATATCACTCTTTGTGTCTTCTGCTTCGTGAATGGCAGCAGAGTAAAGATCAAATTGCTGGTCTTGGTTTCCTAAAAATAATCCATAGTTGTTTGTTGCTGCATTTTTTCCACGCAAGAAGCTTACAACATCGCTCTTTGCGAATTTTGCACCTAAACTGATATCAAACCAGTTTACTTTTGCTCCTTCAGAGATAGATGCATATTTTCCAGAAATGTAGTTAACATTTTTGCCTAAGTTTTGTAAAGATGCAAAGTTAACTGTTGACCCCTCCTCAGCATAAATTTCAATAAAGTTACTTTTGTAATTGCCGCTTTCATTTACGCTTTCAAAGATGTTTACATGAGAATTTGGTTTTGCAAGGATAACTGTATGGCTGAACTGATTCTTATCGGCAATTTCTATGTTAAGTTGCTCGTTCTCTTTTGCTTCGATTAGATGAATATTGGCAAATGCAAAATTTAGGGTAGAAAATTTATCTTGCTTTATCAGTTTCCCAAGTTTATCTCCAAAGCCCCATATTTGAGTTGCATTCTTCACGTTTTCATTGTCAATTTCAAGATTATCCAGATTCAATTCAGGCCTTAACATTATGTGCAAACCATATCTAAAGCTTGGATCTGGCAATTCTTTGAATTGATCAAAAGCTTCAAGTCTTCTTCGCAGTAACCATTCAGGCTCCTTTCTATCTGCAGAGAATTTCTTCACAAGTTCCTTGCTTAACATTTTCCCTTAACCCACACTTCCTTCCATCTCAAGCTGGATAAGCATGTTCAATTCAACAGCATACTCCAAAGGTAACTCTTTTGCAATTGGCTCGATAAATCCGGATACGATCATCTGAATTGCCTCTTCTCTACTTAACCCTCTTGACATGAGATAGAAAATTTCATTATCTCCTATCTTCCCAACAGTTGCCTCATGTCCAACATCTGATTTATTATTTGCAACTTGAATATATGGAATTGTATTGCTCTTACTGCCTTCTCCGATCATTAATGCATCACATTGAACATTGGACTTACATCCAACAGATTGCTTTGGAATTTTTACAAGTCCGCGATAAGTTGTAATTCCCCCATCCTTGCTTATACTCTTGCTTGTTATTGTGCTGTAGGTGTTAGGAGCTAAATGGTACACCTTAGATCCGGTATCTTGATTCTGTCCAGGAGCTGCAAAGGCTATTCCTAGAAAATCGCTTTTCGCGCCTTCACCCTTTAACATAGAAGAAGGGTAAAGCATTGTAACTCCGCTTCCGAGATTTCCATTAATCCATTCAATAATTCCATCTTTCTCAACAACAGCAAGTTTTGTGTTAAGATTGTATACATTATGACTCCAATTCTCAATACTCATGTAACGCACCCTAGCTCCTTCTTGAACATAAATTTCAACGCAACCAGCGTGTAAGCTGTTAGTTGTATATCTTGGAGCACTGCATGCCTCTATATAGGTAATTTCTGATCCTGGCTCTGCCACAATTAAAGTGTGCTCAAATTGTCCCATTCCAGGAGTATTC
>JACZVS010000002.1 GCA_022572525.1 Nanobdellota archaeon | reverse complement strand
TAGTTTTTTGATCTGACTATCTATCTCTTGTTTTGGCATATGGTACAAACGGCCGTGTAACTGCATCATCTCTCTTGCGCTTGCAGTCTCATCTAAACCAACTTCCTGCATTGCAAATCCAATCAGCTTGTAGACCTCATTTTGATTTTCAGAAACTTCAAGGCCATTAATCTTAGCTGATCCTCCAGTCTTCTTTACAAGATTTGCAAGCATGTTAATTGTAGTCGTCTTTCCTGCCCCATTCGGACCGAGAAAACCGAAGAATTCTCCTTCTTTTACAGAAAAAGTAACGCCATTTACTGCCCTTATGTTTCCCGGATAAACTTTAACAAGTTTCGTAACTTCTATAATATTCTTAGCAGTTCTTTTAACCATTTAAAATGCATAGATTCGGCTATTAAAATCTATAAAAATAAGAGTACTCCCCCAATAAATAAGACCTAAGCTTTATTTATCTTCTCTTCTTCTTTCTTGTGGCTGCTTTTCTTTTTCTTCGTGCCATTTGACTCTTTTTTATTTAATAAATTACAAAGGCGTATTTTATTTAAATAGTTTTTGCTTTAGTTTCAACTAGCCATAATAACCAGGTCTCTCAATTGTAACTGCTTTGGCTTTCCCCAAGTTTTCCTCAATTGTTTTATAGTATTTAACGTCATCTGGCTTTATACTCGGTCCTATCTTTCTCAACGCATCATTAAAATGTTTAAGCTTAACATCTTTTGCATTAATATTTTCTCTCAAAGCGAGCATTCCTGCTTCTCTGCATACTGCTTCTATGTCTGCTCCAACATAACCTTCTGTTTTCTCTGCAAGTTTTTCTAGAGAGATCTCTCTTAAGAGAGGCATGCTTTTTGTATGGATCTTAAAGATTGCAATTCTTGCCTTCTTATGTGGAATGCCTGTAAAGATTATTCTGTCAAATCTGCCTGGCCTAAGTAATGCTGGGTCAAGCATATCTGGCCTGTTGGTTGCGGCAAGAACAACAATGTCTACAAGTTCTTCAAGGCCATCCATTTCTGCGAGTAGCTGATTGAGTACTCTTTCTGTTACTTTTGTTCCTGTCTCAAATCCTCTTTTGCCTGCAATTGCATCAATTTCATCAAAGAAAATAATGCAGGGAGCAACTTGTCTTGCTCTCTCAAACACTTTCCTGATTCCTTTCTCGCTTTCTCCTACCCACATGCTAAGCAAGGAAGGACCTTTAACATTTATGAAGTTAGCTTCACTCTCTTTAGCAACTGCTTTTGCAAGCAAAGTTTTTCCTGTTCCTGGAAGTCCATGGATAAGAAGTCCTCTTGGAGGCTTTATTCCTATTTTTTTGAAAGACATAGGATGTTTAATAGGCCATTCAACAGCTTCCTTTAACTCTTGTTTTATATCATCTAAGCCCCCAACATCTTCCCAATTTACATTAGGAGTTTCAACAAGAACCTCCCTCATTGCAGAAGGCCTGACTATCTTTAATGCCTCAATAAAATCTTTTTGTGTGACTCTTAACTTATCTAGAACTTCTTGCGGAATCTGCTCATCATCTTTAGATTTGAGTTGTGGCATAATCTTTCTAAGAACATTCATTGCAGCTTCTTTGCATAAGGCCTCTAGGTCTGCTCCAACAAATCCGTGAGAAATGTTTGCAAAATAATCAAGATCAACTTTTACAAGAGGCATGTTTCTTGTATGGATCTTGAGAATGGAAAGTCTTCCAGCTTTGTTTGGAACATTAATTGCGATTTCTCGATCAAGTCTTCCAGGTCTTCGCAATGCAGGATCAAGTGCATTTGGCCTGTTGGTTGCGGCGATAACAACTACTTTTCCTCTTGACTTAAGACCATCTAGCATGGTCAGCAATTGGGATACAACCCTTCTTTCAACTTCCCCATAGCTGTCCTCTCTTTTTGGAGCAAGTGCATCTATTTCATCTATGAATATGATTGATGGAGCATGTTTTTCTGCTTGCTCGAAAAGGTCTCTTATCCTTTTCTCGCTTTCTCCATAGAATTTTGACATAACTTCAGGACCATTAAGCAACAAAAAGGTTGCTTCGCTTTCATTTGCAACTGCTTTCGCAACCAAGGTTTTTCCTGTTCCCGGAGGACCATACAACAAGACTCCTTTTGGAGGTTCTATTCCTAATCTCTCAAAAATTTCAGGATGTTTCAGAGGAATTTCAACCATTTCCCTTATCTTCCTGATTTCTTCTGTTAATCCCCCTATATCTTCATAGGCAATTTCTGGAATTTTATCTTGTGTTATCTCGACAGCTTTAGGGTGAATTGTAATCTCTGTCTCATCAGTAATGATTACAGCTTCTTTCGGATTTGTAGAAACCACAACAAATCTTGTTGTCATAAAGGGGAATCCTCCTCCGATAAAGTCTCCAAAGATATCAAATTCTTCAAAAGCAGTTGCCATTATATCATGTCTTCTTCTAGTTCCTCCAAGAACAACTATGTCTCCCCTCATCACTGCTCTTCCAAGCAAGCCCCTTCTAAAGATCGAAGGATCAGCATGAACTATTACTCCAGAAGTAGCAGGAGCAATTGATATTTTCTTTGCTCTTTGAATCTCTGCTCTTTTAACAGCAACGATCTCTCCGATTCCAGTCTTTGCATTCCTTCTCAATATACCATCAACTCTAATGATATTCTCCCCAATATCGGCAGGGTAGGCCCTATCAACAATGGCAACAGTTTCTTTTTCGCCTTTAAGTATAATCACATCACTTGGCTTTACATCTAACTGCCTCATAGATTCACTGTCTATTCTGGCAATTCCTTTATAGGCATCTTCTTGCAATGCTTCCATAACTTTAAGCTTAATTGATTTTGACATTTTCTTTTCACTTCAAGAGTCTGGTTTTCTTAAAAACCTTTTGGTGAAAGATTAACATTAACTTATCAAATTCTGAAATATGCATCTCTACTTCCTCTGCAATCTTCTCAGCCTCTGAAAAGAAATCTATGATCTCCCTAGGAATGCTTACAGCATAACTATTTCCAACCATTCTTAACTTTACACGGAAAGGCCTCTGCCTAATTTGCTGGAATTCCTTATAACGTTCTAGATCAAGAGGATGAAATTCTTTCTTACCGCACTTTTCGCAGGCAGCGGATCTGATGCGCATGCCATTTTTTATTATTTGATCTTTGAACATCTCTTTTCCGCATTGCCCGCATAGAATAACATTATCGAATAGATCTGCCATTTTGTTGTATACACAAGAGGTATACACTGGAAGTATATAAATATTTCGTTTAAGTGGTTCTGTTGCTTTATTGTAGGTTTTTGTGAATTATATAATTTATTACATTAGCTTTAAAAAGAAAAAAGAATTCCCATACCTAAATTGAAGGGAGGTGAAAGAAATGGGAGAAATAAATTTTATGTTTCAAAGTAAAGGAGAGTATGTAGGGAGTAAGTTTAACCTTGAAAAGCCAACCGCTGCAGAGCTTGCTGTTGCGATAGCAACCTTAGATATTTTCAGAGAGAAATTATTTATTGAGTTTAAGAAGCTAGGTAAAGAATTTGAATTGAAGAAAGAATAATTACGCATAATTCGGATAAGCAAAACTTTCTACACAATCGGTTCTGTTAACTTATTGTTGCTAGACCGACTAGGCCAGTCACAAGAGAAACTTCTTGTTCAACTGTCAAATTACCAGAATTAATTCCTAAATGATAATGTTTTGGATCTCTGTAATCATAACCTTCTCCAAGTAACTTTCCACCGAATGTTAGTTCATCTTGCTCCCTTTCTTTAAGTATAGACACTATATCAGATAACGATTTCCCAACATATTTTCCAGAATCTTTTGCTCTTTTAGCTCTTATATCTAAGGGAGCGGTAATAAAGGCAAAAAGAAAAGGTAAATCCTTGAAGTAAAGAGTATATCTTGTATCAATAATCCCCTTTCCTTCCTTAAACATTTCTACTGCTTCAATATTCATTTGATGATTTTCTTCTATAGTTGTTCCTCTCCAGAATTCTTCAAAAGTAACTTCTCCGTTTGGATATCTACCACTCCATTTTTCTCTCCATAAATCTCCAAAACTGTGAACAGGCCAATCATAAATTTCAGATAATCTTCTTGCTAAGGTTGACTTTCCAGAAACAGGTAATCCAGACAATATTATTGCATTGTAATTTAAATTCATGCAATTAAAAGGAAAGGAAAATTTAAAAATTCTACGTGAGATCAATAACAGAACCCGTTTAATAGATTCTGTTAAGTTAATGTTGTTCTTTAGGATTCTTACACTCAATAAGACCTCTAACAAGCAATTCCTTATGGCCTCAGAATCAAACTCAGCCTTGCTTCTATAACCTATTTAGAACTAAAACCACACAATTAATTTTCTAAATACAATCAAAAAAATACCTTACCCTTTTGGCGAATTCCTCTGAACAAACGGCTTCGGCTATTTCGGGGATTTGTTTAAATAATCGTTGATAAATTTCTGAGGGAAGTCCAACCAGTTCATTGGCTATTGGTTGACCATGGTCTTCGTCAATGCCTCTTTCTAAGCCATCTAATGCGAGGTGAGCGGCCAACCCGAATCCTTCTGGAACAAGCCCTGGATCCAACCTTTCTGCGAGATAAGATCCAAATTTATAAGTTTCCTCTTCTTGACCGGGAAAATATTCTTGAAGGTTTCTTAATTTCTCTCTGACCTGTCCAAGGGACAACACCCTAGTCGACATTTTTCAATTAATTCTTATAAGAATTATTGAAGATCTTAAAAATGGCAACCTTATAAAACTTTTTATTTTAATTACTACAAAAGAATAAAAGAGAATTGTAAAGAACTGTATAAATATGTACTCTAGATGTTCTAAGATTTATGAGGTATTTGGGACAATAGTTATTCTCATATTTTCAAAAAGTTTATAACATATCTGATAGTCCTGCTTTCATGGAAAAACAAAGGCCGGGGGTTGGTGTTGGTGTAATTGTCATTAAAGATGGAAAAGTTCTTCTTCAGAGGAGAACAAGTTCTCATGGAGATGGTACATGGTGTTTTTCTGGAGGTCATCTAGAGTTTAATGAATCTATAGAAGACTGTGCAAAAAGGGAAGCTCTAGAGGAAAGCGGGGTTACTATCAAGAATCTGAGATTTGTAAATATAACAAATGACATTTTCAAAGAAGAGAAGAAGCATTACATAACAATCTTTATGGTTTCGGATTGGGAATCGGGAGAGGCAAAAATAAGGGAGCCTGACAAGATTACAGGAATGGGATGGTTTGAGTGGAATGATCTTCCTAAGCCATTATTTCTACCAATACAAAACTTAATTAAGATGGGTTATAATCCGTTTGAGAAGGAATAACTTAATCTTTCTTAAATCCACATCCTGTAAAGCACAAAGTCCAAGGCCTTCTTCCTCTTTTCAGAACAGTTATCATCCTCTTGCCGCATCTCTCGCATGTCTTTTCAGCTTTCTTAATATATCCTTGTTGTGGCAGAGGAAAAGTGATAGTACATTTAGGATAGCCACTGCAAGCAACAAATCTCTTCCCACTCTTTTTGCTGTATCTGACCATTAAATTTCCTCCACAATCACATTTGTCAAAAATATTGTCCTCTCTTTCTTTTTCTCTTGTTATCTTGTAAGCTGCTACAAGTTCTTTTCCGATAAGTTCCTCATTTTCTTTCAGCTGCTTTGATATCTTTTCGAGAACTTTTCTAGCCTCTTTTAGAGTTTGAACTTTCTCTTTCTGTATCTTCTTGATATCTGACTCTGCCCGAATCTTATCCATCTTTTCTTCAACCTTTCTTGTAAGTTCTTCATCTAGAATAAGGGGAGAATACTTTTCAAGGGCTTCTTCTACTGTTAAGCCTAAAGTTGTAACAACAATACTTCTATCTCTAACATAACCCCTCTCGTACAGAGTATCAAGTATCATTGCCCTTGTTCCCTTTGTCCCAAGTTTTCTTTTTGTTAGTTCTGAAACAAGGCTTGCTGGTGAATATCGTTTTGGCGGTTGAGTTTCCTTCTCTTCTATCTTAACTTCCTTAATTCTTACCTTTCCATTCACATCTGGCAAA
This sequence comes from Nanobdellota archaeon, assembly GCA_022572525.1. GTDB lineage: Archaea > Nanobdellota > Nanobdellia > Pacearchaeales > UBA12030 > JACZVS01. The sequence goes on along the minus strand of JACZVS010000002.1, from coordinate 21,519 downwards.
ATGACTTCATCTACTCTTGCAAGATAAACATCTAACCAACCTTTACGTTTTATTTTAAGGCCTTTAGCAGAGAATTGCTTTCCTCCTACTTTCACAACAATTTTTTGGTTTTCAATAATTGCGTCTTCTGCGAAACATGCGAGAAATCTCCTTAGGATGAGTTCATAAACAGCTTGCTCTGCATCATCCAGATTCTTGGGTTTTTGCCCTGTTGGATAAATTGCAGGATGTGCAGGATCACTCTGTTTGCCTTCAGCAGGAGTTCTTCTCTCCAAATTTTTTGCGAATTGTGGGAACATCTTTTGCAACTGCTGCAGAATCTTCCTATAACCAATTGCTGCTGGCAGCTTCTGAGAGGATGTTCTTGGGTAACTGATGAGTCCTTCCAGATAGAGGGTTTGCGCAATCTGTAAGACTTGTGAAGGAGTGAGACCCAAGAATTTGTATGCTTCTGTTTGTAAAGTTGTAAGATCAAATGGCGGGAGAGGCATCCATGCCACTTCCTCTTTTACTGTCTCTGCAACAGCCTCTTGACCCTCGAGTTTCTTGAATTCCCCAAGCTCTTTCTCCTTTAGAATATTCTTTGGATATGCTAAAAGAATTTCTTTTCCATTCACAATCAATAAGGAAACGTGCCAGTATGGAGTTGGCTTGAATTGCTGGATTGCTTTTTCCTTTGCAGCAAGAATTGCAAGTGCAGGACCTTGAACTCTGCCTATGCTAAGCTTCCTGAAGATTCCTCCTTTTTTGATTGCTTGCATTAATGCTCTGCTGAGCGAGATTCCATACATGAAGTCAAGATTATGCCTTGTTTCTCCGGCAATTGCTTGGCCCCAGTTTATGTTTGTTGCGGCTTTTTCATATGCAGAAACAAGTTCTGGTTTTGTAAGAGTAGAGAATTTCATTCTTTTTGCATCTTTTTGATTGCACAAAAAGCGTAGAATATTAAGGCCGATTATTTCTCCTTCGATATCATAATCACAAGCAATAACAAAATCGTCTGCATTCTTTGCAAGCCTTTTAATAACAGCAGCGTACTTCTTCGCAAAAGTTTCTTTTGGTTTCCAAGCAAGCTCTCCTACAGGATATTTTCCACTTTTTTCTTTCTCTGCCATACCAAAAAGATGCCCGACTGCACAGGCGACAACAATCTTCTTTCCTTTCCTCATAAATTCATAGTATGGAACTCCAGAAACACTTTTCTTTTTCACAGCGGAATCAGCTAATGCGCTTGCTATAGTTAAGCTTGCCCGCGGTTTTTCAGTTATGATTAGCTGCATTTTATTTTTATGACTTTACTCTCTAAGATAAGGGTATTTAAATTTATTTGTGAGAATTGGATTTAATGCAGAGTAGACCCTTATCTCCTAAATTTCTTTAAGAGGTTAATTAGAAAATCGTAAAGGGTTTCTTTGCTGGCATCCTTTATTTCTTTCTCATCCAAGATAAATATTTCAAGCTCTTTTTCTATTTCCAGAATTCTTTTCTCAATTTCTGGGTTTTCCACTCTTACAACCACATTCATATGCTCGTATAATCTGGCTTTTGCATCCAGGATAGTCCTCTTGGCCTCAATAAACTTAGCATCTTCTATCAATTTCTGTGCTTGTCTTATTGCTTTTCTTAACTCTCTTACCTCTATATCTACAACTCTGTGTATTCTAAATTTCGTGAAATTCTTAATTATCAACGAAGCTTCCTTATGTAAGATGGTAGAAAGTTCTACAAATAAGGACTTTATCTTTCTTCTTGACAAGTATATTAGTAGTAAACTCAAAATAGCTATTAGAGCGTAGATGTAAATTGAATCTTGTCGCTCTCCACGAACTCTGAAGAGTGAACTTGAAACCGCTGAAATGTTAGTATAATCGATCCTTGCGTAGAAAAGATACCACCCATCATCAATCTCACCAGGGACTCTTAGTCTTCTTTCGATTAATTTTTGCTCCTCAACCTTGAATGTTTCCTCTTCAAAGATAATATCATTGCCATCGAGATCTCTTAGTGAATAAAATAGATTAACATCTAAAGGAAAAACGTCTCCTAAATTAAATATTACGATTTCTGCTCCAACATCATCTCCTCTTCTAACTTCCTCAAATCTTTCAAGTACCTCTATTTTTATATCGAATAAGGGACTTTTCGCTTTAATTTCAATTATTAAAAGTATAATCCTAGTCAAAGATCCAGTTTTTATTATAATCCTACCAGTATATACGTCTGGCCTCTCATTTTCAGAAGCAGTGAATGCAAGTGTCACTGTTTTTACTCCGTTTCTATCCAACCTAAATTCGTCCTCGGTCAAGACTATGAACTCACCCAAATATTCAATGTCAAGTATGAAATCTAAAACATTTCCACCTGTATTCGAGATATCTATTTTCTCGATTTTTGTCTCGCCTTGTTTTAGTACTATTTTGATTATTTCTCTACTAATCGAGAATCCAGGGGGTCTTACTCCTCCAGGTCCTCCACCTGAGGGAGCAGAAGGTCCAGGAGGTTCCTCTGCTGAGTAGACTGTGAAAGAAGTTACATTAAATTCTAATGTATCTCCCGAGTAATCTATCTTAGTGCATATGGATGAGGGGCATACCACCTCATCTCTAAGAATGCGTGGATCAGAGAAGGTTAGGTTGTAAAGTTTCAATACTGCCGATTTATTTAAGGCCAGTATATTCACAGAGTCTATTTCAATCCTATTACCACTTATATTCACAAAGGTATCAATATCTACTCCTCCACTTAAATTAACTGACTCCGTAAAGTTGATAACTCCAAAATCAGGATTTTCCAAAATTAAGTTCGTTATATTCGATAAATTTTCTTGTGTGAATGTTTCTAAATCAGTTGTGAGTCCAGAAAATTCTTCTGTTGGAATAACTGTAAATCTGTAGGTTAGGCTTTCCCCAATATTATTTTCAGAGTCTGTGCAATTAACTCTCCACGTATGTTCTTCTGCTGCAAGAACTAAATTGAAGGTCTGATTTACTCCCTTTGTTATCGAAGTATCTGTTATATTTATCACATTATTAGTTATTAAACTACAGTTGGATACATCACTGGAATCGGTTACATTGTAAGTGAAAGTTATATTTTTGCTCGTTTTTACAGAAGCATTTGGTGGAGCCACCAAACTTATACTAGGGGAAGTAGTATCGGCAGTAACATTAACTGTAAGTGCGAAAGTTAGGCTTTCTCGAATATTTCCGGCATAATCAGTCGCATTCACACTCCAATTGTAATTTCCATTAGCAAGAGAAAGAGTGAAGGTATTATTTGCATTATTTGTTATTGTATAATTTGTTTGATTTAATATCCCATTTAGTATCAAAGAGGCGTTTATAATTGCATTAGCATCCGTAACATTAAATGTGAATACAATGGTAGATGTTGAATTTTCTGTTGAAGCATTCTCTGGGGAAAGTAAGGTCACAACTGGGGCGGTTAAGTCAATTATCAATAAGCGTGTTTCTGTTTGATTCGCATTCCCAGTTGTGTCATTAATCCATACATAGTATGTATTTTCAGAATCTGATAGGCCGCTGAACGAATAATTGCAGAATTCAGATCCACAGGTCATTGTAAAGTTTGTTCCATTCCAGTTAAGCAAAGTTGCTTGTCTATTTACTTCTGTATAGCTTACATTTACAAAAACAGTTGTTGAGGTTGTGTTAGTGCTGTTTTCGGATGTAGGAGAGATGAAGCTTATCAGAGGATTTGTTGCGTCTATAGTAATTTCCCTTGTTAAAGTAAAGTTCTTATTTCCGGCGTAATCAGTCAATGTTACATTAAACCTATAAGTATCGTCTGTGAGGGAGGTAAAGTTCAGTACGTTATTTACTTGTGATGTTCTATTTATCTCTGCTGTGCTGTTTACTAAGACAAAAGTATAATTTGCAATACCTGTTATATTGTCTGCTCCATTTACATCGATATAAATGGAATCAGAGCTTGTTGTTGTTCCATTTGCTGCTGTAAATCCCTGATAATCTGCTCTGTAAGGAGAGGTTGTGTCTAAAGTTATTGATCTTGTTGTTGTAAATGCTTTATTTCCTGCCAAATCTGTTATTGTGACGTTATAGTCATAAGTGTCATCTGTGAGGGAAGTGAAGTTTAGCAGAGTTCCTGTTTCTGAAGTTATAAAAGTTCTATTAATTTCTGCTGTTGAGTTGATCAGAATAAAAGTCAGATTAGCAAAGTTTGTCTCTGTAAAGGATATGTTAATTGCTATGTAGTTTTTGGACACGTTAATATTACTAGATAAGGTTGGATCTTCATAGTCAATTGTTGGTGAAGTTGAGTCTATTGTATAACTTCTCTTTAAGGTCGTATTTGCATTTCCAGCACTATCATTGGTAAAGGCCTTGAAAGTATGTAATCCATCTGTTAAATCAACAGTAAAGTTACAAGTAAAGTCTGGAGATGTTCCTGAACAAGTCATTGTGTAGTTGGTATTATCAATATCTACAAGAGTAGAAGCCCTGTTTAGCTCTGTTACACTGACATTTACCAATAGAGTAGTTGAAGTTTCAAAAGTGCCATTAGTTTGAGTAGATGCTAAAAAGCTTATAAGAGGATTTATTGTGTCTAGAGTAATTTCCCTTGTTAAAGTGAAGTTCTTATTTCCGGCGTAATCGGTTACTGTAACATTATATCTGTATGTATCATCTGTTAAAGATGTGAAGTTGAGTGCTATTGGTGGAGGAGAAATTGTGGTTCTATTAATTTCTGCTGTGCTATTAGACAAAATATACGTTAGATTAGCAGCATTCGCCTCAGTTATTGTGATGTTATAGATAATATAATCTCGTGCAGAGAAAGTTCCATTATTTTCTGTTGGAGAAGTGTAATCGATCAAAGGAAAAGTTGTATCTATAATAAAAGTGACATCAGTAGAATTTTCATTTGAAGAGGTATCGTTAGCGTATAAAGTTAAAATATACTGTCCATCTGAAAGATCTATTGTAGCGTTCAGACAATTTGTGAGTGTAATGTTGTTGCCTAAATCAATATTATACCAACAAGAACCCACTGCAAGGTTATCTGTTACGGTAAAGTTTAAAGTTAGATTTGATTGGGAGTAAGTTCTATTTTCTGGGTGTGTTAGAATTGGTACTGGGAGAGTATTATCTTGAACTATTACATACCTTGTAATAAATCCTCTTGTATAATTATTACTTTCTTCGTGGATAAGAGTAATGTTGAATTCTATTGTAGAGTTAAAATCTGACAGATTGCTTACTCTTCCATTTCCCGCATTTATTAAAGTTTCATTCTTGTATAAGTCTAAAGCATCATTGTCCACATGACTTCTTGTCATATTTCCGGTTATGTTTACCTGCGTATGAACTTCTATCGTTATATTTCCAGCAGTCCCATTCAAAGTTAGATTAAGTAAAGGAGTTCCCTTTAAGACTATCAGAGTGAAGGTTACACCTGTTGCATTGCTCGTGAAATTATTATTACCAGTTGCATTTACTTTGTAAGTATAATTTGCCGCTCCTAAAGTTAAAATCTCTGGACTTGTTACAGAAACACCATCTCTGAATAGATTTACTATTCCATTTCCAATGCCGGTTGCATTACTTTCTGTAGGGTAAGTTATCGTCAAATTCTGGTTTCTATTATTGTTTAGATAAAGATCAACTGGATTGTCTGCCCTGCTTATATTATAGCTTTGGAGTGAAGTTTGATTTACATTATTAGATGAATCATTGGCATACCACCTATATGTACGATTTCCTCCTGAAAGCCCTGTTCTATTAAAACTATAAATGTTATTTCCTCTACTGTATACTTCAGCTGTAAAGTTTGTTCCATTGAAGTAAATCCATACAGAACTTACATCATCTAACCAAGTAGAGTTAAATTCATAAAACTGGCCACTTGAGTATGTTACAGGTTCTTCTGGAGATTCAGTAAGATTATAAAAGTCAGGAGGATCTACATCTGTAGCAGTAGTATTAATGTATATGGTTCTTCTCAAAGTAGTATTTTTATTTCCTACCAAATCTGTTATTGTGACGTTATAAAGATAAGTCCCATTTAGAAGATTTGTAAAGGTAAGTATGGTAGCTGTTTCACTTGTTACGAAAGTTCGGTTAAGCTCTGTTGTAAAGCCGCTTGTTACATTTACCAAAATAAAGGTAAAGTTCGCAAAGTTTGCTTCAGTGATTGTTACATTAACTGAAACAAAAGTATTTGTGGAATTTGTTGCGTTTATTTGTGTTGGATCGGTATAATCTATTAGAGGATTTGTTGCGTCAATTGTCAAGATTCTTGTGAGTGTGAACTCTTTGTTTCCTGCTTGATCAGTAGCTGTGACATTATATCTGTAAGTATCATCGGCAAGGGAAGTAAAGTTGATAGTGTAATTACTGGATGTTGTAGTTGTGATGGTTGTTCTATTCACTTCCGCAGTTGAATTTACGAGCACATATGTAAGATTTGCAGGATTATCATCTGCTATTGTTGCATTTATCAATAGAGAGTTTGATGATGTGAAAGTGTAATTTGCTGGAGTTGGATCTGTGTAGGAAACTGTTGGAGCTGAAGAGTCGAGAGTTACTGTTCTAGTAAGAGTGAAGTTTTTATTTCCAGCGGTATCCGTTATAGTTACATTGAAGGTGTAAGTTCCATCTGTTAAGCCTGTGAAGTTTAGTCTTGTTGCTGTTGAGCTTGTAACAAATGTCCTATTTAGTTCTGCCGAACTGTTGGAAAGGATAAAGGTGAAATTAGCGAAATTGGATTCAGTTATAGTTACATTTACAGTAATGTAGTCTATTGAATTGAATGTTCCATTATTTAACGTGTCTGATTTAAAGTCTATTAAAGGATTTGTTGTGTCTATTATAATAGTCCTTCTTAATGTAGTGTTTTTATTTCCCAGATAGTCTGAAGCTGTTACATTGTATAGGTAAATCCCATCTGCAAGGGAGGTGAAGTTAAGAGTTACATTTGGCAAGTCTGCTGTGATAAAGGTTCTGTTAACCTCTGCTGTTGAGTTGACTAAGGTAAAGGTTAGATTGGCAACTCCAGTCAGTGGGTCGCTCGAAGTTATATTGATGTAAACATAGTTTGTTGCCACAGCAGTATTATTGTCCAAGGTTAATCCTGTATAATCAACAAACGGTTCAATTGTATCTATTGTTATAGTTCTCGTTAAAGTGAAGTTTTTGTTGCCACCCAAATCTGTTACTGTTACATTATAAGTATAAATATCATCTGTAAGAGAAGTGAAGGTTAGTGAGTAGTTGCCGGAAGAGGTTATTGTTACAAATGTTCTGTTGATTTCTGCTGTTGAGTTGACAAGCACATATGTTAAGTTTCTAGGATTTATGTCTGTTACAGTTACATTCATTACAATAGAAGTGGATGAGGTGTTCGTATTGTCTTCCGGAGTATTCGTGGTAAAGAATATTAAAGGAAAGATTGTATCAGAAACATTCCATCTTCTGTTGACTATCGTGGTATTGAAATTCTGTGCAGAATCATTGGAGATTATATGGGTAAAATTCCATGTTCCTAATTTTAATGGCTGAATTTCAACCCCAAATATATTGTCAGAAGCGGCGACATCACAACTTGTAGATCCATCATCTACCATAGTGAAATTAACATAATTTGTGGTGTTCCAAACTCTGGCGATTACAGTAATTGGATTGGATTCTGGATCATGTGATGTAGCATTAAGACATATAAAACTATTGCTCGAAAATTCCACTGTTGTTTGATTGATACTTGCGTTTCCAGCAAATGGTTCATTAAAATCACATTCAAAATTGATCCCTGTTATTGTTGATGTATTATAATTCTTTTCTGTATCATTTGCTTCTACATTTGTAAAATCTATTGCAGTATTTGAAGAAGTGCATTGATAATCATAATTCCAAAAATTAGTCCAATTAAGCTGGCCTTCTCTTGTAAAAGTGAAAACAGTTCCTTCAATAGTTCCATTTACAGCTGAAACATTACTTTCTCCACCCCTATCAGTAACATTTATCCTAAATCTTGCAAATTCATTTTTTCCAACAATAGTTTCATTAACTTCTTCTTCTCCAAAGAAAGGCGGAAATCCATCTGTAACATTCCATCTTCTGTTGACTATAGTAGTGTTAAAATCACCATTAGAATCATTAGCTATGGCATGAGTAAAATTCCATGTTCCTGTTACATTACTTTGGATTTCATATCCAAAGATATTATCAGAGGCTCCCCCTCCACAACTTGTACCTGTATCTGTCAGAGTGAAATTTTGATAGCCAGTGGTATTCCATATTCTTGCTCTTACTGTTATATCATCCCCTTCAGGATCATGGGCTGTTGCATTTATGCAAACATAATTTTCCTGCTTTATTGAGGTTGTATTAAGACTGGAATTTCCCACAAAGGGGGCCACATTTGGAGGTGCAGCAGGCTCATAATCAATAACAACATAAACCTGAGTAACATCCATCCGCTTAGCTGCTCCAACCTTTACATATTTAACAGATATTTGTGACTTATTTATTTCTTCTAATGTCCAAGCATTTCCTGTTTGAGGATTTACACTCCAATTACCAACAAATTGTTGATAAGTGACTCCTGGTGGAACAAATTCATCTGGATCTAAATTTATGGGGCCTGAAATAGCTCGAATTCCTATTCTTAATTTTTCGTTTCCATCTGAAGCTTGGCTTGCATTAACATAAACTGTAACATTTAGTATTGTTGCTCCACTTAAAGCAGAAGTATAATTGTCAAACTGAAATTCATCAAATGCATTATTCGATGTTGTAAAAATAGTGGTTGTGCCAGCATCTGGTGTTGTCTCATTTACACATTCATTATGTGCTGTAGCAGCACATCCATTGACACTCCATTCAATATTACCACCAAGTGAGCCATTCGCATTTGGTCTGAGGGTTTCTTGAGAAGGGTCAGCAACAATAACTTGCCATAGCTTGCTTTGTTCATTACCTATTTCTGTGAAAAAGAAGTATTTTGTAGCTGGAAGAGTTCTTTGGGGGCTTTTTATGATGTAGCTCCTTTCTACATAGCCTGAAACATCTCCAACTTGCCAGCTTATCTTGTTTAGGCTTTCATTATGGCTGCTTAGAGTTCCTCCAGCTGTATCTATTACAATCCATTCAGTAGGGTAGTAATCTGTAAGGATAGCATCTGTAAGATCTACATCATCAACACTAATAGTCATGTTAACATTGGTGAGAGGGGGAGCCTTATGCTTTCCACATTTATGACAATTTAAATTCCTGTCAAATTTTGTGGAAGAGGTAGAAGGAGCCGAAGGAGCCGAAGGAGTAGGAGGGGTTGAAGGTCCTCTTCGTACTATGATCGAAGGATCTATTTCAAGGGGAAAAGAAGAAGTTTCAACCAAGCCGTAAGGAATCCTTATCGTAATAAAAAGGCTTTCGCCACTTTTCTTTAACTCATACTCCAAAAATATTTTCTTGCCATTTGCATCTATAGAAAATGGCTTACTAAAGCTAAAGGCATCCTTTTCCTTTCTCTCAACTCTGAAGAAGCCTATTCTTTTTTCCTCAACAGATTTGAAGTCTATTCTTTCACTAGTAACTTTCCTGCTGTTCTTATCCCATTTCTGGTCTTCAAAGTAAGTTTCAAGATCATAATTCATTATGAATTCTAGTTCTATCATCGGAGAATTCTGCAAGATTCTTGGATCAGGCTCATAAAAAATAGAAGGATCTTGAATCACTATACTTTCTTTGAGCATTGTTGGCATAACAGAGTACACCAAATCTATTCCTTCTCCAAAGGCATTCTTGTATACATATGAATTGCCGTCCACTTCCACTTTTGATAAGGGATTGACTTCTCTTATTGGTTGAATATACTCCAGTCCGCCAACATACCTTAGACTAAAAGGCTGGAGCGTTATTTCTGCATCATTTTTTTTAAATTTTATTGCATCTTTTCCAAGGTTCTTCTTAAAGTAAACTTCATAAATTCCTTTTGTAGATTCATAAGCATATTCTTCCAAAGATGAAGACTCAATTGTATTATCAATTTCTGCAGCTGGCTGGCGTAAAGCAAACCCCACAAGATTAGGCTCATTAGGAATATTAAGGAGAACGAAGATACTAAGGAGTAATAGCACAGTGACTACCACTGAATGTCCAAATTCACTTCTACCTCTTACTTTCATTACTCTCTTTTATTATTCGATTACAAGAATGAGATGATTAATAAATTTATTTATGCATGTTACAAAGGCAATATTTAAATATTAAGCCTCTTGGCAAGATTATGGCTAAGGACAAGAGTGAGGTAAGTAAGCTTTTTGAAGAGAATCGTAAGATTATTGACAAAGCTATAGAAAAGTTCATTCCTAAAGAGATTACCCTAGAGGCTTTTTCTAATCTGTATGGAAAACCAAAATACAAGATTGATTTAGAGGCTATACAAGAAGCGGTAAACAAACCTATTTGGAACATGTTGGAAAGGGGAGGGAAAAGATGGAGAGCAGTATTATTCCTTCTTGTGTATGAGGCTTTAGGCGGAAAAAAGGAAGATGGATTAGACTTTGCCATAATTCCGGAAGTAATACATAATGGAACATTAATTGTAGACGACATTGAAGATGGGAGTGATTTAAGAAGAGGCAAGCCTGCCATCCATAAACTCTTTGGGGAGGATATAACAATAAATGCTGGCAACATCATGTACTATTTGCCTCTAACAGCCTTGCTTAAGAATAAAGGAAAGTTTGATGATAAAATTCTGTCAAAAGTCTACAAAATCTATGTTGAAGAAATGATAGATGTTAGTATGGGCCAAGCACTAGATATAGCTTGGCATAGGGGATTAGCTAATGCTAATAATGTAAGTGAAGAAGAGTTTTTGCAAATGTGTTTGTACAAAACAGGCTCTCTTGCAAGAATGTCTGCAAAAATGGCTGCCACTCTTGTAGGAAGTGATGACAAAACAATAGAAACCCTAGGAGAAATGGCAGGAAATATTGGAGTTGCATTCCAAATACAAGATGATATCTTAAACTTAATTAGTGTGGAATTCCAAAAGAAAAAGGGTTTCGGGGAAGACATAACAGAAGGAAAGCGAAGCCTTCTTGTAATCCATACCATGAAAGAGGCAACTGATGCAGACAGAAAAAGACTACTAGAAATACTAAACAGCCATACAAAAGATAGAAAGCTTATTGAAGAGGCGATTGAGATAATCAAAAAAAATGGCTCTGTAGAATACTCAAAGAGTATTGCTAAGAAGATAATAAAGGATAGCTGGACAGAAGTGGATAAGTTGCTTCCAGAATCAGATGCAAAAGATAAGTTAAAAAAGATAACAGAATTTTTAGTAGAAAGAGAAGTTTAACGGCCAAATCTTCTTTCTCTCTGTGTGTAAGAAGTTATTGCCTTAAGCAAGTCTTGTTTTGTAAATTCTGGCCACATCTTCTCGCAAAAGCAAAGTTCAGAGTAAGTGCTTTGCCACGGTAAGAAGCCAGATGTTCTGTGCTCTCCAGATGTTCTAATTATTAAGTCTGGCTCTGATGAGATATAAAGATGCTTTTCAATTTCCTTCTCAGTTATCCTAGTTGGAGATAATTCTCCTTTCTTGACTTTTTCTGCAATTTTCTTGAAGGCATCCACAAGTTCTGCCCTTCCACCATAAGCCATCGCAAAATTCATCTTGTATCTCTTGTATTTTTTTGTTTTCTCTTGAACCTTTTTCATCGAATCTTGAACATCTCTCGGAAATAGGTGCAGCCTTCCAATAAAGTTTATTTGTACTCTATCTTCATCAACCCTCTTATCTTTAAGAAGATCCTCGCACTCTTTCTTGAAAAGATCCATTAAGTAATTAAACTCTTTCTTGGGCCTGTTAAAATTTTCCAAAGAAAATGTGTAGAAAGTAGCCTCTTTAATGCCAAGTTCTTTACACCAATCAAAGAACTTCCTGACTTTTTTTGCACCCCATTCATGACCTTTCCAAGGCTTAAGCATCAGCCTCCTGGCAAACCTTCTATTACCATCTAAGATAATACCTATATGTCTTGGAGTTCTTATTAGCTTCATTTCCCCTAACCTACAGCTCTATTATTTTACCTTTTCTTCCAACATTTATAAGCTTTGTCTTTCCCACCTTTTCCTCAAGACCTTCAGCTTCATGAACATGGCCAAAGATGGCTATGTCCGGCTGGAACTTCTTTATGGCATCTCTTACAGCATCGCTGCCTGGAACTATTTGGCTTAACTTTTCCATTTTACTTCCAGAAGGATGAACGTGGGTAACCATGATCTTCTTTTTAGTTCCCTTTACTCCGAAATATCCTTTCTTGAGCAAATAGGAAATATCTTTATCAGAAGTTTCAAAAGGGCCTATATTAGCCCCACCACATCCAAAAATGCCTACTTGCCCCATCTTAATGGAAGAACCATGTAGATTCGTTGCACCATAGAGCTCTGCCAAAAAGTTTGCAGTCGCAACTGTCTCATGATTACCTGGAATAAGAAGGACTTTTTTCTTGGCCTTAATAAATGGCCCAACTATGCCTTGAGTAGACATTTCTGCAAAAGTAAGATCGCCGCAAAGAATGACAAGATCGACATTTTCTTTCTTTGCCATTTCAGCAAGTTTATTTGCTGATGCTGTGTCTCCATGTATATCTGAAGCTGCCAATATCTTTAACTTCTTTTCCTTAGTTCCAGCGCCCTTTACTTTACCCATCTTAGCCTCCCGAAATTTTATCTTTTCCGAAATAGCTCTTTAAGGCCTTTGGAATCTTTATGCTTCCATCTTTCTGTTGAAGGTTTTCTAGGATTGCTATAAAGGTTCTTGGAATTGCTAGTCCAGATCCATTTAGAGTGTGAACAAATTTCCTTTCTCCCTTCTTTGTTACATACTTAATTCTTGCTCTTCTTGCTTGGAAATCTGTGCAATTCGAAACAGAAGATACCTCAAGCCACTCATTACTTCCTGGAGCATAAACATCTAGGTCATATGTCTTGGCTGCTGCAAATCCTGTTTCTTCTGCTGATAAGAGTTTGGTTCTAAATGGGATTTCAAGCAACTTTAGAGTTTCTGTCACATCTTTCAACATTTTGTCAAGTTCCTCAAAAGAATCCTCTTGTCTTACAAATTTAAGGAGCTCGACTTTCGTAAACTGCTTAACTCTCATATATCCCCTAGTTGCACCTTTCTCAACTCTAAAGCATGGAGAGAAAGCAGTAAGATAAATTGGCAGTTGCTCTTCTCGCAGAGTCTTGCCTGCATACAAATTCAATAATGGAACTTCTGATGTTGGAATCAAATAGAGGCCGTCCTGAGTGGAGAACATTCCTTCTTTGAATTTTGGGAGATGGCCACTATTCACCATTGCTCTTTCAGTAACAAGTAATGGAGGAGAAATTTCATTGTAGCCTTGCTTTTTTCCCCTATCAAGGAAAAAATTTGTAAGAGCTCTTTCAAGCTTTGCTCCTTCTCCAATAAGAGTGTAAAAACCAGTGCCAGACATCTGTACAGAGGAATTGAAATCCATTAAATTAAGTGAGGAAGCGATCTCCTCATAAGATTTCATCCATTTTTCTCTCTTTATCTTTCCTACTTCTTTCAAAACTTTATCCTTTTTTGGAAGATCAATAGCAAGATTTGGAAATTCAAGTGAAAGAATGTTAAGTCTTTTCTCTATTTCAGAAATTCTATCGTCTGCTTTCTTAACACCACCTGAAACCTTCCTGGCTTCTTTCTTTTTCTTTGCTGCTTCCTGCTTCTTGCCAGCCTTAATTGCCTCGTTAATTGCTTTTGAAACAACATTCCTTTGATGCCGTAACTTGTCCACTTTAGTTTTGAGATCTCTCCATTCCTTCCGCAGTTTTAAGAAAGAGTCAGCGTCTTTCAGCATCTCTTTAAAGCCTCTTTCCTTAAGTGAATTCTTAAGCAAGGCGGGTTTTTCTTCAACAAGTTTTGGATCTAGCATTTTATTAAGAGTCGGAAGCTGTTTTTAAAATTTTTTAGCTGGCCTCTTCTCTAAAGTATAGATTTCGATTTATGAACGGAACTATGGCAACTATTAAACCAGAAACATAGAGGTCTTTTCGATTCATAACCCCTTTAGTGAAAATTCCGATGGCACCAGCTTTTTGTTTAATATTATTATCTCCTGTAATCTTCTCCATCACGTCTCCTAACTCAGTTCCATTTAGAATCTCTTTCATAATACCATCTGGAAGTTCAAAATGTGGAGAAGCTCCAAAACCTACTTTGCCTTGCTTGTCAACCACACACATTCCACCGAAAGCAAACCATTTCGAGAACATGTTTGTTATTCCTCCTTCAATTCCGACAAAGAAATCTGCCCCTAGGTTCTTCTCTTCATTAATTTTTTTTAACTCAAAGGCTCTGTTCTGCGCTCCTTCAAATGTTTCATCACTTACAGGCTGATCAGAAACTTTACTGTTAACCTTTACACTTACAACCACAACGTCATCAAAGTATTTCGAGAAGGCCTCTTTTACAGCTTCCGCCTTTACAGGATTTTGAGAACCGACTAAAACTTTCATTTTCCCCTCCCTGCAAAAAAGCCACTTGGTATTTAAATATTTATTGAGAATTCTCTGAGTTATACTTTGGTAAAAAGAGTGGCCTTACAATTTCATCTGAAAGATGATTAAGTAATTTAACATGGTTAATGCTTATTCTACCTGCATAGATGCTTAGAAGACCCTCATCTTTGTTCTTCTTAAGAAAGGCCTTAATTTTTAACTTTCCATTCAGGTAGAGATAGTCTTTTGTAAATCCCCCTTGCTCAGATGTGTCAATAAGACCTCTTTTTGCTCTAACAGTCAAGGTCCAAGCATCTTCTTCTGGAAAATGGTTTGAAAGTTCTGCAAAAACTTCTGAGAAACTTTTTTCTAGGGCAAGATTAACTGCAATAACTCTTCCTGCATAAATTCTCCTGATCCTGTTATGTAGCAAATACCCCACCATTTCTTCATTAAAAGCTGCAAGGCCTTCCTCTGTTTCTAAATAGTTTGGAAATCCAACCTGGAATATCTTGTATTTCTGCCTGATTGAATTTTCCATTCTAAATGCATGGGATTGTAGCTCATGCACAATTAATCTTTCAACTCCGGCTGTTGAGAATTTCTCTCCTCGCTTAATGTAAACAATTCTCTCTGCAGTATTAACTTTTGCAGTGGCACTCATATCTTCTTTTATTTGCACATTCCAATTACTAAGTTTGTTTTCTGATAAAGCTCTCGATATAATTTTTCTAACATCATTATCTGATAGATTTTTAATTTCAAGATCATCCGGAAGTTTAATTTCCTCGAGAGCAAAAGAAACAAGTTTTTTATCTGGTTTTCCAAACAACTCTATAGAATTAGCTGTAAGGTTCTCTGCTTTCCTAGTAAGAAGCATTTCTATTTTCTTTAACATTATGTCTCGCCTTTCTTTTATTAGCTTCCCAATCAAAGAATCATCAGGATGTATGTTCAAAAGATCTTTCTTAAATTGATTTAGCTTTCCTTCTTTTTGATAATCAAATTCCGGATTATAATCTTTATTTTTGAGGAACTTGCCCTTTTCACTTTCTGCATTTATTGGATCAATATTAAAATCAAATTGCTTCCAGACATCAAACAGTTTGTTGTCTGCTTCCATTTTATATTATTTTCTTGCCAGTTTTTTTATCTACAATATGGATGCAAAGAACAGGACACTCTTTTGCTGCCTCAAACATCTCTGCATAGTCTTCTTCACCTATATCAAGTTCAAAAATTCCTGGCGATATTTCTTTGCCCCCTTTAAGAATGGCCTTCCCTTCATCATCTAACTCCCAATATTTTGGAGAAGCCATTACGCATGCAACTGCCCCAATGCAAAGGTCTCTTTCATACGTAATTTTGTATCTTTTCTCTCCTGTTTTCTCCTTCCCTTTTGTTTGAGCATCCAGATTTTTACTCTCGCTACTTTCTTTTTTAATTTCCCTTAATTGCTCAATTATCTTTTCTTTTTCCATTTTATCATAATTAAAATCGCATAACTTAGTAATAACTACAGCGTACAGAAAGGTTTATATATTTTAATATATATGTTCGAACATAACTGATCGAGTATAACGGTTAAAAAAGAATTTTGGGGGACAAGAATGATTAAGAGGGATGGAATTGATACATTTTTTCGTAAAAAACCAGCGTTAATGCTTGTTGCGCTTCGAACATCTACTCGATCAAGATATGGAAGTATTCTTGCAAAAGAAATTGATTGTACTTACTCGCATGCTATTAAGATCTTGCAGGGAATGGAGAAGCTTGGCCTCGTCCTATTTGAGAGACAAGGCAGAGTAAAGGCTGTTAGGTTAACAAAAAGAGGGCAAGAAGTTGCCGATCATATCGAAAGAGTTACTGATATTCTGAAGTTTTAATTCTTTTACGCCCTACCCCTACTTTCCCCTTTTATAATTCCAGAGGCAATTAAATGTGCAACTCTTAATGGTTCTGGTTGCAAGCTTCTTGTAGAACTCAGCATTATGACTTTCTTTGCTTCCTCAGGAGAAATGCCTGCAACTTGAAAATAAATTTCAACTCCTTTAATTTTAACTTCATGAATCTTTCCCGCTTTCTTGATTAAATTCCATCTTGCTTCAAAGTCATCAAATCTCTTTAGCGCCTTTTCTATATTTACAAGATTAGGGAAATAACGCATTATTACGATTACAGGAAGCTTTGTCTTTTTCCAAAGCGATTGAATATCAATTATATTGAACCCACCAACAGCAATCCCATCTGTCATTATAACTTTAAGCTGATCTTTATGCTTTGTCTTATTTATCAACTTGATCAGCTTCGGGGTTGAATCACTTCCATCAACCTTAACTTTGCAACTCAAAAGTCCGTCTAAGAAGTTTCCTCCCCTAAAAACAGTTCCAACAATTAAGCATTCCTTATCTTCCTTGGAAAATGGGGAGTCATCTATTCCAAGAATACGAATTTCTTTTTTTACCATTTTCCATATTACTTTGCAAATTTTTAAGATAGGTATCGAGTCCTTCAATAAAACGAAGTCTAGTTTTTGCCAGCAAAAAGTTTCTAAAACTACTATTTACCTTTACGCCAGCATGCTGCAAATCCCCCTTAATTTTTGCATGGAGTTTTCTTCCTGCTTTATCTAAATCAAATAGGGGAATACATTCATTGTTCTTAGATAACTCCTCTACTCTTTCATCTAGAGAGTTATGTATCTTGTGTATTTGCTGTGTTTTAACCCCAAACTTGGCCATAGTTACTCTATCTTTATTACCCTCAACAATAACTGGCTTTTTCTTAGACTCTCTTTTAAGTTCAGAAATCCACTTATGCAGCAATTCAAGCTCTCTTCTCTTATCTGGCCTATTGTTATTTCTCTTGAAGGTCATCTTATTACAACGGAATGCCCTCTTTATACTTAAAGATTTCTAAAGGGAAACGGGCCCGACGGGATTTGAACCCGCGACACCTAGGTTTCTTTGCCTTTTGGTTGAGCTTTTCCAAAAAGATCATAAGAGCCTAGTGCTCTACCAGACTGAGCTACGGGCCCTCTTGCAGAAAGTAAAGGAAGTTATTTAAATTTTTTACTTCTCTTATTTGAATGGGGAAGGCTGAAAAGTTCAAGGAACTCTCTAGAAGGTACTATCGGCAGAGATCTGTACAGAAAGCTCTACTGGAGACAGCAAAACAAAGAGAAGTTGTTCCACGATATTATGACTCTTTTGGTAAAAGGCCAGACATTCTTTTGTATGAAGGAGATATTAGGAGCTTAGTTGAAAGAGGGGCAACATCTTTTCATTGTTCGGAGGAAAGGTGGGAAGACCCCCTAAAATTGAAAGCGGGATTAAGCAAGCAAGAGCTTGATGAATTAAGAGTCGGTTGGGATCTTCTGATAGACGTTGATTGTAAATTTATAGAGTATAGTAAAGTGGCTGCAGCGCTACTTAGAGACGCACTATACTTCCACAAGATACAAACTTTTGGAGTCAAGTTCAGTGGGGGAACTGGCTTTCATTTTTGTGTTGCATCAGAAGCTTTTCCAAAAGAAATTTCTGGGAAGGCCATGAAATATTATTTTCCGGATGGGGCAAGGGCCATTTTAGACTATCTTTCGGAGATGATAAAGCCGAAACTTTCATCCAGAATAGAGGATTTGGACAGCATAAGGGAAATTTCAGAAAAAACAGGGAAGAGTGAAAAAGAACTTACATGGAGGGGAAAACCTAACCCATATCTTCGGGGAAGTCATTTAGATACTGTGGCAGCATATTCAATTCTAAATCTCGATGCAGGACTTATTTCATCTAGGCATCTGTTTAGAATGCCATTCTCACTAAATGAAAAAACTTCTCTTGTGAGTGTTGTTATTCCTCCAAGAATTATTGAGAAATTCAATCCAAAAGTTGCAAAACCTTCTGATTTTATCCGTTACAGAGAATTCATTAAAGTACCTGAAGAAGAAGAAGGCCGAGAATTATTAATTCAGGCCTTAGACTGGAAAAAGAAAGTTAGAATGATTGAGCCATCTGAGAAAAGAATAATTGAGATTAAAGGTAAAGTAAAAGATGATGAATTTCCTCCTTGTATTAGGAAGGCTTTAGAAGGGATAAAAAAAGATGGAAGGAAGCGCTGTCTCTTCATCCTGATAAATTTCTTCCGAAGCATTAATCTGCCTCCAGAGGAAATTGGGAGGCGCTTGCAAGAATGGAATCAGAGGAATTATAAGCTACTTAGCGAGAATTATTTACAAACACAAATAAGCTGGCACACAAGACAAGAAAAGAAGTTTCCTCCTCCAAATTGTGATCATCCTTCCTATAAGGAAATTGGTATCTACACTCCAGAATGTGAAAGGATGAAGAACCCACTTAGTTATGTTGCTAGACGCATGAGAATGAGAAAGAGATGAATTCCAAAAATATTTAAACATTCCTCCTCTTATACAAATGAAAAAATGAGGTATTCGTGGAAGGCAGTATTCACAGCTATATTATTAGTATTGCTTTTCTCTGTTTTCTCTATAACTGTACAAGCTCAAGATAATCAAACAAAAATCGATAAAGCTTATGAATGGCTTGTGGGTAAGGCATCAGAAGGATGGGGAAGTATTGAAAGTAATGCATTTTCTGTAATGGCTTTAAATAATTTTGACTCTTCACTCGCAAATCAAGGATTGCAGAATCTTTTAGATAATAGTAAAAATGATGGTGAATGCTGGCCATCTACTTCATGTAGAATAAAGGACACAGCGCTTGCGGCAATTGCCTTGAACGAACTTGACTCAGATACATCTAAGGCAAAGGCATGGCTCCTTTCTCGACAGAAACTTTTCCTTGAGCAAGGAAATTGGTTCTTGCAGCTCCATATATTCACTGGAGAAAATAACGGAACTTTTAACGTTGAGTATGTTTTTGGAGAAGAAGTTAGACAAGATACTGTTTTTATTAGAGATGATAGAAAAGTTGAGTTAGAGAGAGCATCTTTATGCTTTGATGTTCTCTCCTCTAAACCTTATTGGCTACACATAAAGGATTTGTGCCTTCAGACAGAATTTGCTGTTTCATCTGAAGAGCCTGAATGGTTCGCAAGCTTGCTTTTCGTCATTGATTCTCCCCTTACTCTTGTACCTTTCCCAAAAATAACAAGCCCTGGGACTTTGAAGATTACAAGCAAGTGTTTCCCTAATACTCCTAGCGGAAGTTGCGAGTATGATGCTTCGATGTGGGCAACTTATGCTCTAGATTTGCTTGGAGAAGATGCACAAACAAAAGCCTTCCTTGAATCTGGGGCAGATGCCAATAAGCCTCTTTCTTACGCATTACTTTTCTTGATAGGAGGGGAAATAGATTTCGCGGGTAAGCTTGCTGCTGAGCAAAATGCTCAAGGATTCTGGAATGGAGCAGAGAGATTTTTCAGGACAGCCATAGCTTATCTTTCTGTGCGAAATATTGCTCTTGATAATCTAGACTTGCCTGCTGCAAGAAACTGGCTTTTTGATAATCAAAATGATGACTTTAGTTGGGGTTCTACACAGAAACAAAGAGATACTGCTGCTGTTTTATTTGGAGTCTTTCCTACAGGAGCTCCATTACCTCCACCAAGTGTGCAGAGATGTGTAGATTTTGGCAATGTTTGCTGTCCTACTGGAGATGTAAAGGTTGGATCACAGGAATTTAGCGAACTCTCATGTGTACCTTCTTTTGGAAAAAAATGCGTTGCTGAACAAGATTGTGAAGTGCAAGTAGAGGAAGAAGAGGAAACATGTTTTAGTAAGAATGGAGTCTGTTGTGATAATGCTGCAGCAGGAGCAGTAACATATGGCAATCTAGATTGTAGCTTTGGAGAAATCTGCGCTTCTAGTTGTGAAATAGAGGAAGAAGAGGACACATGTTTTGATGTTGGAGGGAAATGTTGTGAAGAAGCAGCTTCTGGAGCAGACAGATATCCTAGCCTTAATAGTGCCTGTGGAGGAGGAGATGTTTGTGTAAGCGAGTGTAAGACATCTAAAGGCTTGGGAGGTCTTGTTTGGTTCTTGGGCATCTTAGTAGTCATTGCTGTAGTTGTGCTAATTTTCTTATTGAGAAGGAGAAAAAAAGGAAAAGGAGAACCGGCTCTTCCTGGACTTGGCAGAATTCCTCCTCTTGGTCCTCCAAGTGTTCCTACATTTAGAAGGCCACCAACTCCTAGAGGGCCTCCGATAACAAGACCCGTTGGACCAAGGCCAGTCCCGAGGCCACCAAGACCTATTGCAAGGCCAGTAGCTAAGAAAGGAAAAACAGAAGAAGAGCTTGAGAAAACTTTGAAGAAGTTGAGGGAGATTAAGTAATCTTTTTTCTTTTTTATTCGATAAATATAAAAAGTTCTTAATTCTTAGAATTGAAAAGAGGATGATGAAGACACAAATTTTATTGTTGATGTTAGTTACGCTTTTTTTCATTAATCTAGATTCTGTTTCCGCGCAAAGTTGTTTGAGCATAAACCTTCCAAAAGATAATTTTTTCCTTGGAGAAACTTTTCAGGCAGAAATTTCAATTACAAATCCTTTAGAAGATATCACTATTAAAAGCATTGAATTCTTCACTGGGAGCAGGAAAGCTTTATTTCCTGTAAGGGTTGTAAAAGTATCAAATAATCTTTTCTATATATACTTCACAATTTCTCAAGCAAGAGAGGGAGATCACGTAATTAAGATTAGAACTTTTTGCGAAGAAGGTGATATAATTATTGGAGCTGAAGAAAGCAAAGATTTCAAAATTGAGAAAGAAAGAGCTGGTGCAGGTTATAGATGGCTTTCGCAAGAAGTTAGTAGTGTCTGGGGCAACACAGAAGAAAATGCACTTGCAATTCTCGCTTTAAGAAACTTTGATTCTGATTTGGCAGAAATAGGGGTAGGCAGACTTAAAACTAAAAGAGTAAATAGTGAATGCTGGCCATATCCTTCATGTAGAGTAAAGGAAACTGCGCTCTCTTTTGTAGCTCTACAAAAATCAGGAGATCCCGCTTCCAGAATCAGAAA
>JACZVS010000027.1 GCA_022572525.1 Nanobdellota archaeon | reverse complement strand
GCTGCTTGATGCTCAAAATTCTCTTTCAATAGGAAGTTGGCATTTAGCCCTCTCATCAGTACAAAATGGGACTTGCGAATTGCGAATTAATAATCAATCAGAAACACTGGTAATGGAGAATGGCAGAGCAACAAAAACTCTTACTTTCGGAGATGATGAAATATACTCTGTAAACGTAGAATGCAATTTAACTTTAACCGAAGCCAAAATTACACATACTTATTTAGGAAAGGTTGTGGACTTTTCTCTGGAAGAGCAAGCCGGGATTTATAGAAAGGATCTTAGCAATGAAAAATGTTGGGGGGCTTCTTACAGAAGTGACTGTGAATTTGAAGCGACAGCTTTTGCATACTATGCCTTAACAGAAGCCAGAATAAGTGTAAAAGGACTTGAATGGCTTGAGGAAAATAGAGATGATGTAATAACCCTACATCAAGTATTCCTTAACCTACTTAAAGAAGAAGATTACTTTACAGAGTGGCTAATAAATAATCAAGCTGTAGAAGGTTATTGGAAAAATACTTCGCTTGCTGTAGAAGGTAAAATTGACCCTTTCTTGACAGCCATTGCAATTTTATCTTTAAGTGATAAAGAAGATAATGAAATAATTTCGGCAATAAGCAGAGGGAAGGAGTGGCTTCTAGATAGAATTCTTACTCTCAATAGAAAAGATCTGGCTGGAGCGCTTTACTTCGCTCTTCCGCCCGGAGAGATAAAAGATATTATTTCGGTTTCTCCAGGAGCGGTTAAAGTAAGGTTCAATGAGTCTTTTGAATTGTTAGTTGAGAATAAAGGGGTTAGAGATGTTAATTTAACACTGAGTTATTTAGATAGCATAGAAGAAGTGCAGATTGTAAGTGGTTCCTTCAAAAGGATTTCTTTTGAGGCTACATCTGAAGAAAATAATCTCCTAACAATCTCTTATTCTGGTTTATACAATATTCCTATTTTTGTTACAAGATTTATACAAGGAGAAGAGGTAGTCGAGGATGTTACTATTACTCTACCACAAATAAAATTCTCTGGAGAAGCAAAGGAAGCAATTTTGGATAATGAAGCGAAAACTTTGAAGGTAAAACTAATAAATTCAAATCCGCAGCCATTAGAAAATGTCTTCTTAACATTAACCTCAGAGCTCTATAGAATAGTTAGAGTAGAGCCTGCAAGACTAAATTTGCCGGCAAATAGCGAGACTGAGATTCTTCTTATCATTAATGATGATAAAGAGGCCGCGGTAGGGGTATATGAAGGAGAAATAAGGGCAAGAAATTCTGTTACTGCTTCTTTGCCTGTTAGGATTGAGATTTTGGCGAGTGGAGAGGTTCGGATAAAAGAAACATGTTCTGACTTTGATTTTCAATGCTGTGAAGAGGTAGCAGAAGATGCATCAACAAAATCAGAATTAGATGACACATGTCCTTTGGAATTAAAATGCGCAGATGAATGTAAAGAAATAGAGATAGAAGAGGAAGAGAAAGGTAGAATAAGCCCTATTGCATGGATAGTTCTTGTAGTAATAGTTGGCTCGATCATCTTGGTAATCATATTGCGGGCAAAGGCCAAAGTTAAAAGGAAAAAAGGGCTGCAAGATGTTGTTGGGGGAATTGAAGATAAGTGGAAAGCAAGGTTTACTGTAAAGAAATAGATTAGTCTGCTCTATCTTTTTTCTGTTCTGGAGATTCTTTAGCCTCTTCCTTCTTGCCAATTTCTACCTTAACGTCTTCTGTCTCTATAATCGGATTTCCTTTGAGTAACTCATTTAATTTATCTTGCAAAATCTGTTTTTCTATTTTGAGTTCCTTTGCAACTGCATCATATTTATGCAGTCTAGAGGCAAGATCATTTATGATAGAGTTTGCTTGTGTAAGATTAAATTTTACTTCTGTCGGCTCGACAATTTCAATAGAAGAGGGCATATAATCAAAACACATATCAAATAGCTTTACTAAGCCTTCTGCCAACACTTCGATTTCCATAAATGAAGTGAAAAGGTCCTTTGCTTCCTTAACTTTTTTTGGCCTATACAGTTTTCTGTTCAGAAAGATTATCTTTTTATCTTTCTGTATAGCATCTGCAACACCCTTCAATACTGAACCGACATGCTCTGCTGGACGTCCTAGAACTTCTACAATGAGAATTGCTCGGACATACCCTTCATTCAACTTTTCTCTTATATTAACTTTTTCTTCCATACTACAATTAACAATAACAAAGTTAGTGCTATGAGTATCCATAACCCAATGTTTTTTATAATTTTGCTCTTTGAAAGGTAAAGGATTGGAGAAGAAGTTGTTTGGCCAGTTATTTTCTTCTCTTCTTTCACTTCTGGTTTTTCTTCACAAAGATTTTCATTGTATTCCGCGAAAACAGAAAAGCTTGCAATATCTCCAATAGCCTTCCAGCCATTATCAGAGAAAAATCCCCTTAAGAAAACCTCATAATTTCCATCATCGTAATATTTATTGCAATTATCAAAAAGATTCAGGGCAAGAGAGAATTCTATTTCCTCTCCTTTGTAAGCTCTTGCCTTTACAGCGGTTGAAGCATCTACCCTATTTGGTGTAATAACACTCTCATCAATATCTCTTGCAACTCTTTTGGGAGCAGAATAAAGCAAAAATAAGAGATCATAATTGCCATCTGAAAAAAAGCTTGCTTTCACAATCTTAATTTCTCCGAATTTCATTGAGGAAGGAGATTCAAGAATTCTAGCAGAAGATGTTAATATTTCCTCTTGTTGCTCTTGCCGTTCTTGTTGCTCTTGCTCACCTTCATTTCCATTGCCGTTACCGCAAGAGTTAATCGTACAAGAAGCGCTACATGTTGCAGGACATTCTCCATTTTCTGAGCCATCATCACATTCTTCTCCTTGCTGTAAAACACCATCGCCACACACTTCTTCACCATTACCATTTCCACATTCATTTTCACTTCCAGGAGTTGAAGCAACAAAATTCCATTCTTCACCACAAAGATTCCATGAAAGGTTATTGTTTTTAGTATCAGAGAGCAGGGGTGTTTCATCTATTGTACTAGAATGACTGTCTACAAGAATGACTTTCTCATCTGAGTTATCAAGCCATTGAGAAGTAAAAGTGATAACAAGATAACCATTTATAGTTTCATTTAGAAAGAAAGTATCATTATCAGCATTAATCAATTTCCAACCAGTTAAATTTATCTCTTCATTACTATACAATTCAACCCATTCATTTCCCCTGTCAGTACCAGCAGGATTCTGCTCAAATTCATTTATCACAATATCTGCAGAAATATTAGGAATTAAGAAAACCAAGATTAATGTAAAAAGTACCCCTTTTAACCTTAACATCAAAGGAAGGAGAAATCAAATTTTAAATATTTTTCTTAAGCGCTGCTAGCGCATCACCTACCATATATATCGAGCCTGTTACCAACAGAAGCTCATCTTTTTCTACGGATTCGTGAGCAGCAAGAAGAGCATCTTCTATTTTTGGAAGTTCATGTACGATCTTTATGTATTTTCTTCCTTCGGTTGCCAATACAGAAGTATCAGTAGGCTTAAAGTTGCCTTGAGTAACAATAACTTCCTCAAAAAGAGGCACAACTAGCTTCATCATTTCTGTAATGTTCTTATCTTTTGAAATTCCTAGTACAAGTAGCTTGCGCTTTGGTAACTTTTTAATGTAATTACACAAAGCCATCATTCCAGCAGCATTGTGTGCACCGTCAACAATTATTAATGGCTCTTTTGAGACAACTTCCAAGCGTCCAGAAAATTTAGCGCCTTTAAGGCCTTTCTGAATAGCTTCTTTAGGAACACTAACTCCTTTCTTATCTAACAAATGCAAAGCAAGCATCGCAGTACATGCATTCTCTAGCTGATGATCTCCGAGTAGAGGAAGGGAAAACTTTCCTTCCACTAAGCCAGATACTTCAAATTCCTGATGATCGAAATTTTCAGCTACTTTCTTGAAAGGCAACTTCTCTTGGACAACGAAAAGTTCTGCATCCCTCTCTTTACAGATTTTTGCGAAATAATCTAAAATGTTTTTCTCCTTTTCAGCCGTTACAATAACAGATCCTTGTTTAATTATTTCTGCCTTTTCTTTCGCAATTTTCTCTAATGTATCTCCTAAATGCTGTTCATGTTCTAATCCTATATTGGTAATTACTCCGACAAGCGGATTTAGGACATTTGTAGCATCTAGTCTACCTCCAAGTCCAACTTCTACGACGGCAATATCAACTTTCTTATGAACAAAATGAAGAAAAGCAAGAGCAGTTGTAAATTCAAAGAATGTTGGCTGCACTTTATCTGCAAGTTTGTCTTTAATCAGATCGGTAAGCTGGACTAGTTCTTCATCAGTAATCTTCTCGCCATTAACTTGAATTCTTTCATTAAATTTAACAAGATGGGGGCTGGTGTAGAGGCCAACTTTATATCCTGCCTCTTGTAAAACTCTGGCAATCATGACAGCAGTACTACTTTTTCCATTTGTTCCTGCGATATGGATACTCTTGAACTCTTTTTGTGGATTGCCAAGTATCTCCACCACTTTTTGGGTGGCTTCTAACCCAAGTTTCATACCAAACCTTCTTAGCCCATACAAATATCCAAGTGTTTTATGGATCATGACTAAGAAAAAGCAACAAAGTTTAAAAAGATATCTTAAAAGAGGGGAAAACCAAAATTTATTTAAAGTTTAATATGCTTTCTATTTAAAAGGTAAAAAAGGGAAGGGAAAAGTGAAGAATTATCTTGATATAGTTAAAAGAATTCTGGAACATGGGATAGTTAAAAAGAATAGGACCGGAGTCGATGCAATAACAATTGCTGGAGCAATGTTTGAACATGACATGCAAAAAGGGTTTCCTCTTCTTACAACAAAAAAAGTTCCATTTAAGAATGTTAAAATAGAACTGGAATTTTTCATTAAAGGACTAACTGATAAAAAGTGGTTGCAACAAAAAAACACCCATATTTGGGATGAATGGGCTAATTCACAGAAAGCAGAGTATGGTCATGATTTAGAAGCAAAGGCAAGGATGTTAAAAGAAAGGGATTTAGGACCGATTTATGGATTTCAATGGAGACACTACGGTGCAAAATATGAAAATTATGATGTTTGGCACGGAGGGCAAGGCATAGATCAATTAAAGAGAGTTATTAACACTCTCAGAAGAGATCCGGGAGATAGAAGGATGATTGTTTTGGCGTGGAATCCTGCAGATATGCCAAGCATGGCTCTCCCGCCATGCCACTATGCTTTTCAAGTCACCATAGTGGATAACAAGATAAATCTTTTGTGGAATCAACGCTCAGTGGACGTCATGTTGGGCCTTCCATTTAACATTGCAAGTTATGCCTTATTGCTACATTTGCTTGCGAAAGAATCTGGATTTAAAGAAGGTAAGCTCATTGGATTCTTAGCAGATACCCACATCTATGTAAATCATGTAGATGGAGCAAAAGAACAGCTAGGCAGAGATTCAAACAGATACGAATTACCTAGAATCAAGACAAAAGGATTCGATAAAAGAAAACCTTATTCTATTTTCAGATGGAAGTCTGAAGATACAGAACTTATTGGCTATGAGAGCCATCCGAGAATCCCATTCCAGATAGCTGTCTAAAGAAGATGATAACTATTGTAGTAGCAATGACAAAGAAGAGAGTTATCGGAAAAGACAATCAGCTGCCATGGCACATTCCAGATGACCTCAAGAATTTTAAAAGATTAACAGAGGGGAAAACATTAATCATGGGGGAGAATACTTTTTACTCAATTGGCAAACCATTGCCAAATCGAAACACTGTTGTCCTTAGCGCAACAAAGAAGCATATTGGAGGAGTTGATGTCTGTAATAGCATGGAAGAGGCATTAGAAAAAGCAAAATCTTATGGCAAGGAAATAATCATAGCAGGAGGGGCGATGGTTTATGAACAAATGTTACCTCTAGCTGATAGAATGATAATTTCTCATATGAAAAAAGATTATGAGGGGGACAGGTTCTTTCCAGAATTCGATGAAAAGGACTGGGAAATAGAAAAAAGAGAAGAATTCGAGGAATTTGAAGTTGTATATTACAAAAGGAAGAGAAAAGAATGAATGAAATAGAACAAAGCGATCCAGAAGTTTATCAGCAACTAGAAAAAGAATTGCAAAGGCAGAAAGATGTCCTTAATATGATTCCGTCTGAGAACTATGTCAGCAAGGCAGTACTTGAAGCAACAGGAACAGTTCCAATTAACAAATATAGTGAAGGTTATCCAAAGAAAAGATATTATCAAGGAAATGAATTTGTTGACAACATAGAGTTGATTGCAATTGAAAGAGCAAAAAAGCTGTTTGGAGCAGAACATGCTAATGTTCAGCCATATTCAGGAAGTCCTGCAAATCAAGCTGTATTCCTTGCCTTTTTGCAGCCGGGAGACAAATTTCTAGGCCTTGATCTTAGTTGTGGAGGTCATCTCACACATGGGAGTCCTGTAAATTTCTCAGGCAAGATCTACAATGCGATTCAGTATGGAGTTGATAAGGAAACAGAACTTCTTGATATGGATAGCATTAGAAAACTTGCTCAGCAAGAAAAGCCAAAACTAATTATCTCAGGCCTTA
>JACZVS010000026.1 GCA_022572525.1 Nanobdellota archaeon | reverse complement strand
GATCTTTTATGGTTGATCCTTTCCTAAGCGCAACAGGAGGAAAGTCCTTCTCTCTGTGGGGCTGTTTTGTGTATACTTTAATAATTCCCAACTTCTGCCACAGATCATACTTCACCTGTTCCGCAGTATCCTCCTGAAAATTATATTCTATGTATGGAATTTTAACATTCATCTTCTTAAGTTCTCTTAAAACCAACCTTTTCCCATCTGAATTTCTAAAAGTAACTATGAGAAGAGATGCTTCTTTAATTATTGATAAAAAAAAGTGTCCTTTTTCTGTTTCTATAAAACTCTCAACAATCGGGGGAATCTCAACAACCTGTATCTTGACTCCTCTGTGGTCAAAAGTACCAACCTCTGCTTTTTTTGTTGTATATGGATAATCTGCTATTGCTGGCTTGGCATTTGTAAGCTTTGCCAGCAAAGTCGACTTCCCAGAGTTCGGACTTCCTATAATGCATACTCGAGCAGCGCCTTCTTTCTTAAGGCCCTCACTTCTTCCTCTTCTCTTAGCAATTTCTTTCTTTTTATCCTGAAGCTTCAAAAGCTTTGAAATTCTTTTTCTAATCAGGGCTACTAGGTTTTCACTTGATTTGTGCTTTGGAACAACTTGTAGCATCTTTCTTGAAGCCGTGAGCCTCTCTTCTAAGGTATCTGCTTGTTGATACTCTATCTCAGCTCTCTGATATTCGTGTCCTGGATTTACTGGCATGCTTAGGAAAGGAGATAGAAATTTAAAACACTTTTTCTTTTCCCTTTCATGATCCCCAAGAAATTGAAACAGCGTTACAAGAAAGTCATTCCGAATTTCGAGAAATTTCTATCTTACCATGAAAAGCCACAAGCCGTTTCTGTCAGAGTTAATACACTTAAGATTCGAAGGCAAGATCTCTTGGAAATGACAAAACTTAATCTCAAGCCAGTAAGTTGGTATGAAAATGGATTCTTTGTTGAAGGGGGGTATGCAGCTAAAGTGACTAATACTCTTGAATACTTCCTTGGTTACATTTACTTACAGGATGCGGCCTCAATGTTGCCTCCTCTCGTGTTAGAACCATCAGAGACAGACAGAATTCTTGACTTAACAGCGGCTCCTGGAAGCAAAACAACTCAAATATCCCAGATGATGAACAATAAGGGCTGTATCATTGCAAATGATAATGCATATGAGAGAATAAAGGCATTAAGGGGGAATATGAATAAGCTTGGCTGCATGAATATTGCTGTAACAAGATTTGATGTAAGATCCTTTCCAGACTCTAGATTTGATAAAATATTGCTTGATGTTCCTTGCTCTCTAGAAGGAAGTATGAGAAAATATTTTATTAAATGGAGTGAAAGGATAATAAGGGGATTTGCATCTCTTCAGAAAAAGATGATCTCGAGGGCATGGCAGCTCCTTAATCCTGGTGGCATTTTAATTTATTCTACATGTACTTATGCTCCTGAGGAGAATGAGGGGGTTGTGCAGTTTTTGCTCAACAACAATGAAGATGCAGTTCTTGAGCCAATCAAGATTAAAGGAATTAAGTTGCATTCTGGATTAACAAAATTCAGAGATACTTCTTTTGATGCGGAGCTTAAGAAAACCGTCAGGTTGTATATTCATGATTACAATACAAGTGGCTTTTACATAGCCAAAATCCGGAAAAAATGAAAAAAAGGCTCTCGAGAAAGGAAAGGGAAAGCATGCTTTCATATGTCAGAGAGAGATTTGACTTAGGCAAAGAGGAATTCAAAGGCCTCGCCATCTTCAAGACTCAAAAGAAGATTTACATAACAACACAGGAATGCCTTACTGATCCTCTTTTTGCCAAGGCAGAAACTGCAGGACTTGCTTTCTTGAGGCCTAACAAAGTTCTGAAGCCAACAACTGATTTCTTACAGGTGTTTGGAAAACATGCAACTAAGAATTGTGCTGAACTTTCAAAAGAAGATGCTGAAAGGTTCATGAGAGGAGAGGATTTAGATGCAAGAGAGGAACTCAATCAAGGTTATATTATCATTAAACATAAAGGACATATTCTTGGGTGTGCGAATTTTAAAGAAGGAACTCTTAAGAATCAGCTGCCCAGATCAAGAAGATCTAGAACCAAACTTGATTGAACATGAACAGCCATCTTTTTAAAGTCCTTTTTCTATACATTGGAAAAGAGGAAGAAAAGAAAGGAAATTAGAAAATGAAATTCCATGCAGTAGGCGGATTCAGTGAAGTTGGCAAGAACATGGTTGCTATAGAGCTTGATAATGGCAAAACCTTTATTGTAGATTGTGGGCTTTATTTGCCTCCCATAGTCGAGCTTGAAGAGGGAAGGCACACTCCTTCTCGTCTCAAAGAAATAGGCGCTCTTCCAAATATTTCCTCCATAGAAAAATTGAGAGGCAAAGTATGTGCGCAAATAATAAGCCATGCACATCTAGATCATGTTGGGGCTGTTCCTTACCTGGAAAGGAATTACAAGGCAGATATCTTTGCCACTCCCTTCACAATAGAAGTACTAAATGCATTAGCAAGGGATAACATGATAAATATGAAAAACAGAAGAAGGCCAATCCATCCTAATTCTCACTTTCAGGTTAATGGGGTAGACATAGAATTTTTACATGTTACTCATTCTACTCTTCAGACTGCAATCATAGTTATTCATAGTGATGAAGGTGCTATCATTTACGCTAATGACTTTAAGCTTGATAATTTTCCTGTTATCGGAAGAAAGCCCAATTACGCAAGGCTTAAGAAAATTGCCGAAGATGGAGTGCACACTTTAATTGTGGATTCTCTCTATGCAGCTGCAGAACAAAAAACTCCCTCTGAAAAAATTGCGAGAGAAATGCTTGGAGATATTTTACTGAATACTCAGAACGATGATGCATGCATTATTGTGACTACATTTTCTTCACATATTGCTCGCTTAAAGAGCATAGTAGATTTTGGAAAGCAGATTGATAGGAAAATTATTTTCCTTGGCCGCTCTTTGGGGAAATATGTTAATTCTGCTGTAAGGGCAAACCTGATTGATTTTCATAAAGATATTGAGATTTATAGTTATAGGAAAGACATTAAAAAGATTCTGAAAAAAGTTGCTGAGAGGCCAGATAAATACTTGCTTGCTTGCACTGGCCATCAAGGCGAGCCTGGTAGTGTTCTTGTAAGGCTTGCACATGATCAGTTTCCTTTCAAATTACGACCGAGAGATCATGTTATTTTCAGCAGCAAAACAATTCCTGCCCCGGTTAACGAAGCTAACAAGAAAGCTCTTGACAAAAGGTTGAGAGAAAAAGGAGCAAGGATCTTTTTAGACGTCCATGTAAGTGGACATGCCGCTCGAGAGGATTTAAGGGACTTAATCACAATGTTAAAGCCAAAACATGTTATTCCTGCCCATGGGGATATTCCTAAGTTGACAACACTTGCTGGCTTATGTGTTGAAATGGATTACAAGATTGGCAAGAGTGTTCATATTACTAAGAATGGTCAGACTCTGAATTTGGTTTGATCGCTTTTTAACTCGAAAATAATCAGAACATCACAAAAATTATTTAAGGGTTAAATTTCTGTAGTAATCTATGGTTAAGGATATGAAGGGACTAATAATAATCTTTACGATTCTATCGATTTTGATATTCTCTCCCTTAGCAATTGCTGTAGATGATGCATTCAAAATAAGAATAGTCACTCCTAAAGACGGATCTGTTGTGAAAAAAGATTACGTTGTAATTAGAGTAGTAACTAGTACAGACGCAACTTGTGAATCTGGTAAAGGATTTGTGTGGAGAGAAGGAAATGCTGGAGGAGGTATAGCAGCCTCCTATAAGGAGATGGAAAAAACTGGAAAAAGGTATCATGCACAATTCAATGAGGGATTTGAAGAGACTGTCAATACCAAGGAAAGACAGGAACATTACTTCTTGATTATTAGATGTACTGACAAGTTCGGAAATCAAGCTAACGCCGGGACAACTTTTACTGTGGCTTTTCCCAATTAAGTATAACTTCTTAACTCCCTAGCACAAACTTCCAAATCAAGAAGCCATTTACAAAAATTGTAACTATTACAACTGCAAATATAACGATCCAAGTTAGCATTGATCCCCCTCTTGGCTTTTTTGCCGGAAATATTCCTCCTTGTCCTGCTGGTCCTCTTAATGCTACTCTTCTAGAAGTTGGCATAGGCATTGATGTTGGCTGTTGTCTTGGCCTTTGCTTGCTTGGCACTACTGGATAAGATGGAACACTAGCAACTCCTTGTCCCATTGATTCTACCTTTTTAGCAGCTCTTGCAACAAGATCTCTTGAATAACCAGCATTAAGAAAAGTTTGAGTAGCTTTGCTTTTAGTCTCGCCTCTTTGCACGGCTTGTAAAATTCCTGAGGCAATAATATCTATATCTTCCATCCTCTCTTCTTTCGGAAAGGTTATTGGCTTAAAAAAGTTTTGGAAAACTTTTTAAGATGATTCTAGTTGTAGATTAAAAAGAGGACGAAAATGCCAAGAGATATTCATATTTCAAATCCATCTTTTTTGCATCTAATCCTTAATCGAGAGCTTGATGAGCTCTACCTTGCAATTGCACTCAGGTTCTTTGCATTAAGCATGATTGGAATTTTCTTACCAGTATATTTATTTTTTGTGATTAATCTCTCCTTGCCAATTGTAATGTATTTCTTTATAGTATTTGCATTAGCATTTATCCCCTCTTCTTTTATATCAGCGAAGATTGCATCAAGAATAGGCTTTAAACATGTTATTCTACTTAGCGCACCTTTTATGATAACCTTTTTCTTTCTTCTTATACTCTTATCTTCTTCTAATATCCCACTTTTCCTAATTGCTATTATAGGGGCATTTTCCCATGCCCTTTATTGGATAGGTCATCATGCTGACTTAGCAAGATTTACAGTAAGGAAAGTAAGAGGGCAAGAGGTTGGATTAGCCTTCTTTGTTAATGCAGTTGGTACCATCATCGGCCCTCTTGTTGGGGGCTTGATTCTAGCTTTCTTCAACTTCACTGTTCTATTTATCACTGCAAGCTTGATTCTACTACTCTCTACTGTCCCACTCTTCTTTTCTAAAGAGTTCTACGAAAAGGCAAATTTTTCGATGACGAAAGTTTTCTCACGAGGCAGCCTAAAAGATGCAGCTGCTTTTACTGCACAAGGGATTGGAAGCGGGGCAAGCAGCATATTATGGCCACTTTATATTTTCTCTATTCTTGGCAAATTCTTTTCTCTAGGTTTGGTAGGAACCCTTTCGGGTGTAGTGGCGGCATTTTCCTCTATTTTGGCCGGAAAGCTTTCAGACAAAGTTGGCAAGCGAGTTTTAATTAGGCTTGGTTCTTTTGGCCTTATTGCTTTATGGTTTTTCCGAACTCTTGTAAAGACAATTTCACAAGTTTATTTTGTAACAATTTTTATTTTCATTCCCATAATGGCTTTCGTTCCTACAGACACTCTAACTTACAGCAAGGCGAGATTCAGTAGAAGAATTGTTGAATATCTCGTTTTCAGAGAAATTTTCATTAATTTTGGAAGAATTATTGTCTATACGGTTATGTTGGTAACAGCTTCTTATATTGCAACATTCATCTTCACAGGAATTTCTCAAGTATTGCTTATTTTGCTTTGAGCATGAGAAAATTTATAAGTAACGGAATACTTCGCCTCTCATGTGGATAGCAAAATTCAAGGTTTTTGATGAGAAGAACAAGATAGGTATAATTTTAAGAGAATGTAGAGTAAAGATGCATTATTATCCTGTTAATTGCTATATTAAAAACAATAGATATTATTTCATTGCTATAGGCCTTTTGGAAGGCCACAGAGAAAATAAGGAAAAATTCATTAGAGGATTAAGAAAGTTAAAACATGCCAAAAAAGATAGAAGGCTTGAGTTATTGGAATGTGAAGAAGATTTTTTCGTTTTAATAACCTCTCATACAATAGATAGAGAGACTAAATTGTTTGTTAGTACAGCCTATAACCCTTCCTTAATTCATTTTGAGCCCGTAATATGGCATGAAGATGGTTGGGAAGAATGGAAGATTGCGTCTCTTGAAAAAAGAGATATTACAAAGCTTATACATGTTGGGGAAGCGAAATACAAATTAAAGCTTTTACAGTTCGTCAACAGAAAGATAAAAAATTTTGGTTTCTTAACCTTATTGCCAGAATTGACAGAAAAACAGAAACAAGCTTTGAAATTAGCAGTTGATAAAGGTTACTATGAATATCCAAGACAAATCAAATTAGAAAAGCTTGCTAAATTGGTGGGAATTTCTCTTTCTACTTATCAAGCTCATTTGAGAAAGGCCGAGAGGAAGTTAGTACCTTTTGTTATGAAGAGATTCAGCTGATTTTTCTTAAAAGGCGAAGTATTTCGCTATAAATTATTTAACTTCTTTTCCTATGTTGCTGTTAGACAGGTTTTAGGATCAAAATGGTAAAGGGACATGCAAAATGGATAATTGCAGTTTTGATTATTGCAATTGTTGTGGTAATCGTAGCTGTAGCTATTTTAACTTCCCCACCCAGCGAGGGCATTATAAAGATAGGGTATATTGGTGCTTTATCTGGCGATGCAGCTTTGTATGGTCAAACAGAAGTTAATACACTGCAAATGGCCCTAGATGAAATTAACAGTAATGGGATAAATGGGAGAAGAATAAAGATTATTTATGAAGATGGTAAATGTAATGGAAAGGATGCAGTAATCGCAGCACAAA
>JACZVS010000025.1 GCA_022572525.1 Nanobdellota archaeon | reverse complement strand
CAAGCTTTCCATCATACTCTACTGTAATGTTCCCCGGGGAAACAACTAAAATGAAGACGTACCAGGGAAAACCAGGAAGACCGGGAAAACCCTTACCAATTTTTGTCAACAGGTATATTCGTTCTGGGATGGTTGAAGTTACTGGATTTTCTACTGAAGGAAACATCGATAGATTGATTCATCGGCTTAGGGGTAGTGAAGAGAGATGGACAGATCTCGTTGGTGGTGGAGGATTGGCTATTTATTATCTTGAAAAAGTAGACGAAGAAGATGCCAGGAAAATACTTCATCTTGCAAGACATGTTGAAAGAGGCGGAGTTCCAGAAGAAGATGTAGAGGGAAGAGAAACCCTTGAAAGAGTTGTATCTGGAGAAAGAGCTAAAATGGCAGATGCCAGGGCGTAACTCCTCAGAAAGATTTGAGAGTTTTTCGTGTGTTGTAATTGTTCGGATGCCAAAATCTCCCTCCTTCGGCGCCATTCATACTTTCTCATAAACTAACCCAACAGAATCAAGTATTCTCAAAAGTTTTTCCCTTTGCCCAGCAAGTCCTTTCCAGTCAATAAGAGCAAGATCAATTCTTTCTTGTGTTGCCCCAATGGCCTTTGCAATCATCTCTTCATCCACAAAAGGCAGGTTATACTTTGAACAAATGTGCGAGATTGCATACTCTTCCTCGAGCATTAACTTATTGAATGCCTTACAATAATGGCCTCCTCCAAAGGCAAGAGCTGTTTGCCAGTTGTCTTCTTCTCCTGCCAACAAGCCAAACTTTTTTGTCGCCTCAATAATTGTCTTAGCAATAACTTCTGCAGCCTTTTTGTCTTTCCATTGTTCCTCAGCAGAACCAATTTCAATGAAAATAGAAGGCTTCTTAACATAGGGGCCATGATGAGTTGCTTCTAGAGTGCATTCATAGTCTAACTTTGCCTCTGTAGCCTGCTTATTCAACTCAATAAAGAATTTCTTAAACAAATGAGAGGATGCCCCACTCAACATTCTTTCTTCTCCTCCATACTCTGCCTTATACCAGTTTCCTATTAAATGTACACTTAACGTTTTCCGTTTATCAGCTGATTTATGACGAGAGGCAAATACAAAGTAATCTGTATCTGATTTACCAGTGTTAACATTAATTATATCATCTTCACTAACTAAGAAATTCATGTCTGGGGCAAGTTTCTGCAGAACAGAATAAATGTTCATAGATGCAGTATCTTTCTTACTTATCACAGTAATCATAACAACATTTTTATATCTTGATTTAAATTACTTTCTATGGTTTTCGAGGAAATTGCTGTTCTGCTTATTGCGTTTTCAGGCTATGCAGTAGGCCATATTCTTGCTAATGTTGCTTCTGATGAAATTAAAAGTGGAAAAGTCTACTTTAAGCTGCTTAGAGTTGTAATGCTTCTTTCAATTGTTTTTTTCTTGCTCTTCTTTTCTCAGTTCTACGGAATTCTGATCTTGCCTGCAATCTTAGTTGCACTCTTCCTAGGATTTACGTTTAAGAAGACAGATAAGAAAAAAGAGTCGCTTGGATATCTTGTTCTTCTATTGGCACTTAGTTTGACATTCTTCTCTGAAAACACACAGCTAATATTCTTAACAGGAAGCTTGATCTTTGTCTTCTTGCTTTCTTCAGTGGCAGTTGTAAGGAGATAAAATGCTCTACATAATCGGTCTTGGTTTGGATAAGGAAGACATAAGCCAGAGAGCCTTAAGTGTGATAAAGAAATGCAAAGAAGTCTATTTAGAGTGCTACACTTCTCCGTTTCCGTACACTGTGGATGAACTTTCTAAAGTCATTGGAAAGAAAGTCATAACAGTAGACAGAGACTTTATCGAAGAAAGCAATCATCTTGTCAAAGCAGCTAAGAGGAAGGGAGTCGCTTTGCTTGTATATGGAGATCCTTTAATTGCCACAACTCATCTCTCTTTGCTTGCTGAGGCTTGGAAACAGAAAGTCAAGACAGAAGTTATTCATAATGTCTCTATTATTAACGCAATAACAGAAACAGGCCTTGAAGCCTATAAGTTTGGAAGAATAGGCAGCATTCCAAAATGGCAAGGAAGTTACAAGCCAACTTCTTTCTTTAATGTTCTAAAACAGAATATGAAGATTGGGGCACATACTCTTTTCCTTATTGATATTGATCTCGACCTTGGAGAGGCAATTTCTTATTTGCTACAAATATCTGAAAGGGATGGTAGCAATTCATTCAACAAGAAAACTCCCTGCATAGCATGCTCTTGTCTTGGTACAAAGAAGCAGAAAATAAAATTCGGGACAGCAGACAAAGTCTCAAAACAAAAACTACAAAGACCCTTTAGCCTAATTGTGCCTGGCAAGCTGCATTTTGTTGAAGAGGAATTTTTAAAAAGTTTTCGTGTTAAATAATGGTAGAATGGTAGGGAGTAGGAAAACGAGTTTAGCTGCTATAACCGGATCAGTGAATAGCATAAATGTGAAAGCATATGAAGAAGGAGAGAGGGGATTACCTAAAAGGTCTGTGGGTACAGCTACTGTTCGCCTAAGAGGCATTGATGGTGATTTCAATAGACACAGAGTTGAAGAACGAGGTGGTGATTTAGATAGGGCTTTGCTCTTACTTCCATTAGCGACAATTAAACAATTGAATGAAGAAGGATGGGATGAAATTGCTCCTGGCGATCTTGGTGAGAACATAACAACCTTGGGAATTTCTTATAAAGAATTTGTTCCTGGAAATATTTACAGGATTGGTGATTACGTTGAAATTGAAATAACTGAAAAATGCGATCCTTGCGGAAATCTTTCTCTTGTTCCTGGTGTTGGAACAGAAAGAGTGCACGAATTTGTCAGGACAATGATTGACAGAAGAGGATGGTATGCTAAAGTTTTGGAAGAGGGCCAGATTAAAGAAGGGGATGAAATAGCTGAATTATACTATGATTGAAATGGAAACTAGTGAAACTTCTCCTTAATCTTTATTATCTTAATCACTATTTCACAATTCTAGTTTTGATAAATTATATAAATTTTTCTTCTCTTAGCTAGTTATGGCTAATACAGATCAAACAATTGATTATGTAATTAAAAGTTGTGAAGGCCTAGCTCAGCCACTACGTCTCCAATTCAGAACTGTTTCCTCACAATCAGTTAGATTAGGTGTTAGAAGACTTGATGATAAAACCGCCGAAATAGAAAAGCTAGTCTTTTATGGTGGATTCCCTCCAATCTTACAGGTAAGAAGGGCGATAAGGGTACAAGTTTATGACGAAAAAGGATTGGGAAATATGATGGCCATAGAATCTGTTGAAGGACTTACGGAGAGGGAGCCTACTGGTGAGGTCTATAGGGGAATTAGTTGGAATACTTGGAAATAACATAGTTCAGAAGAACCAAGATAAATCTTAAACTTTCTCGATAGAAAATCTTGTTCCTAGAATTTCCGAGATAACAGCAGACATCTTTAACTTTCCATATGTAACTTCAAAAGCTGGCTGCATCTTAACTCCAGCTGCTTTCGCAAAACTTTCTACTATACTTTTCGCCTCTTCTTCGCTTAAAGAGCCCTGATCTTTTTCTCCTTCAGCCGTTATTACTTTTAACTTTCCTCCGTCATATTCAACAGCTTTGACATATGGATCTTTGATTAGTCCTGTTATTACTCCTAGATCTGTTTTAGATGTTTTTGCTGGCTTTTCTGTTGGCTTCGTCTTTGTTATTGCAGGAACTTTGACAGCTATTGCTTTTGCCTGCATTGGTCTTGTCACCCCTGTCCTGGCCTTTTGGACAGGCCTTGTTACTCCGGCTCTTGCCCTTTCCATTGGCCTAACAGCAGGTCTTAATCTTGCTGGCCTTCTTATTTTGTAAGGGATTTTCGGAGCTATTTTTGTGACTGGCAATTCTTCTTCTCCAGCTCCAGCTAGCATCTCCATCTCTGTTGTTGAGGCTTCTCCAGGGCTTGGCACTACTACACCAGGCTCCGGAAGTATGATCTTTGTATACTCTTCAGAAACCCCTACTGGTTGTTGAGGCCTTGTTTGTGGAGGAGCTTGCTGTATTGGAATTGGAAAAGGTATTTGAGCTGGCTCTGGCTCTCCAGGCTTTGGAACAGGAATCACATCTCTTGTTGGCACTGGAACTACTGGAACTGGTACTTGTGCTCGCACAGGAAAACCTCTTGGAGGGGGAATCGCATAATGAAATCTTGTCCCTAACGGAATTTTTTCAGGCAGCTTCTTGAGCACTTCCTTCCCTCTCGCAATTGTCCTCTCTCTCGCTCTTGCCAAAATAATTCCCCTTACAAGAAAATGCAGAAAATCAGTCATTTTTAAAACTTGTACTCTGGAAGTGGCTTGAATTTATCTCCCTCGTTTCCTCTCCCAGATTTCTCTCTAACATACTTCTCTAACAGCAGCAAGCCTCTCGCAATTGTCTTATTCTGGTTGATAAGTCCTTCAAGTTTATCTACTAATGCTGTCTCGCTTAAATTCTTGCTTTCTTTTTCTACACGCCCTCCTTTAGTAAATTCTTCACTTGCTTGCTCAATTAAATGAAGTAATCTTCCAACTTTTTTATTCATAGTGTCAATACTTGTAGTTAAATCAACCATCTTTTTTTGCAATGAAACATTATTCTCTACAAGGAGCTCAATAGTCCTAGCATAACCTTTTGGAGCAGCTGCTTTCCTTGTTGTCCTCTTCCCTCTTTTTGGCATGTTTTTCTTATGCAAATGGATTATTTAAATTTTTTCAATTGCAATGGGGACACTGGGAATCGAACCCAGGCCTGGCGGTCTGGAGCCGCCTATTCTGATCCACTGAACTATGTCCCCATTGTATTTGTGAGTTCAAGCAATTTAAAAATATATTTAAATTCAAATGCTGAAGAGGAATAATGAAACTAATTGCGTTAGACACGAATTTTTTGCTATATGCTGCAAAATATAAAATCGATATTGTCTCAGAACTTGACAGGATTTGTGATTTTTCTTATAAAATGGTTTTGCCTGAACAAGTCTTAAAAGAGTTAAAGGGAATAAGTACTTCTGGGAAAGGCAAGGATAGAGAAGCAGCCTTACTTGCTTTACAAATTACCAATAACTTTGGAATCCAGAAAATTGACGCGAAAAGTGCAGATGATGCCTTGCTTATGCTTGCCTCCGGCAATGTGCTTGCAACCATGGATAAGGAGCTAAGAAAAAGGTTTAAAAAAGGTAAAAGTGCTAGAGTCATAGCTATCAGGCAGAAAAAATATCTTATTTTTACCTAAAATGTTCTATCGTACTGAAATAAGAGACCATGTTAGAGTAGCCCCCGATCTCTTTGGATTAGATGTTAAGGTGGCTATTAAGAAAGAATTGCAGGAAAAGTTTGGCAACTTTATCTCTCCTGAGATAGGAATTGTTATTTCAGTAGATGATGTTAAAAATGTTGGAGAAGGCATAATTATTCCTGGAGACGGAGCAGCTTACTATGACACTGTTTTTACTTTGATAGTGTTCAAACCCCAACTACAAGAAATAGTTTATGGATCAGTAAGCGAGATCACAAGCTTTGGAGCTTTCTTGAATTTAGGCCCAATGGAGGGAATGATTCATATCTCGCAAACAATGGATGATTATGTAAATTTCAGCAAAACTAATGTGTTAATAGGAAAGAATTCAAAGAAAAGTCTTAAGCCAAATGACCTTTGCATGGCAAGAATAATCGCGGTCAGTTATAAAGAGCCAACATCACCAAAAATTGGCTTGACAATGAGACAGCCAGGTCTTGGCAAACTGGAATGGATTGAGCAGGAAAAGAGAAAAACAGCAGCAGAAGAAGCAAAAGCTGCAAGGGCTGGCAAGAAAGAAAAAGGAAAGGCTGAAGGAAAGGAAAAGGCCGGAAAGAAGGGAAAGAAAAAATCTAAAGGAAAAGGAAAGAAGAAAAAATAAAATGACTACAGTTCATTGCCCCATTGATCGAGGAAAGATCTTAAGATTTCAAGAAATTCTTGGCGATCCTAATCCATTGCATTTTGATAAAAAATTTGCAAAACGAACTCGCTTTAAGAAGCCAATTGTCCCAGCAGCATATTTATTTGCATTAAGTGAAACGTCTGGGAGTACTCTACTGGGAGCTAGAAAAAAATTCAGATTTTATGGTTCTGTTTTGTATTCTGACAAGGAAGTTTATTTTGATACTAATCAAGAGGGTAAGCTTGAATATCATGTTGCAATAAGTAAAAGAAGTAAAAGAAGTAAAAGAATTATGGAAGTTGAGACCTTAGAGTTTAAAGCTCCAAAAATGGAAGGCGAACTAAGAAAATACCATGAAGAGGAAATGACAGAAGCAAAAATTGTAGAACTCTTGGATCTTGCCTTTGACGGAGATACTTCACAATTACGTGTTCCTATGTTTTATCCTGCTGGATTAATATCTACAGCATTATATAAGATGTTTAGCTCAATAGTGGATGAAAATATGTATGGGTTTTACCACAGATTAATTTTCGACGGCCATAATCGACCAAAGATTGGAGATATTGTAAGTGTGCATGTAGGTGAAATTAAGAAGAATGATAGTAAGGGCCTACATGTTTTAGAGTCTATATGCATGGATCAGAATGAAAAGCCAATCGTTACAGCGAGAACCACCCTTTTAACTGTACCTTTTGAGAAGGCCGCATAAAAAAAATGAAAGAAAAAGCATGTAAAAAGTGTAGATTAATTGTAGAGGGTACAAAGTGCCCTTTATGTGGGGGCAATCAATTTAATGAGAATTGGAAGGGTAGGGTAATTATCTTAGATGAAGAAAGCGAAATCGCGAAAAAACTTAAATTAAAAGGCAAAGGAGAATTCGCAGTTAAAGTTGGGTAAGAGAGATGGAACAGGAAAAGCAAACTGAAGCTAAAGAAACGGAAATACCTCAACAGCAAGAGG
>JACZVS010000024.1 GCA_022572525.1 Nanobdellota archaeon | reverse complement strand
AGTCCATTGATTTGGAAATGCTTTTTCTGTTGGCGCTCTTTTTGCAATCAAAAATTTCCCATCTTTTACAATGATTCCTGTCACAACGATATAGTGCGCTTTTTGTGGATTATACATCTTAATTAAATGCCCTAAAATTATAAA
This sequence comes from Nanobdellota archaeon, assembly GCA_022572525.1. Lineage (GTDB taxonomy): Archaea > Nanobdellota > Nanobdellia > Pacearchaeales > UBA12030 > JACZVS01. The sequence goes on along the minus strand of JACZVS010000024.1, from coordinate 6,897 downwards.
AAGCTTAACTCTTATTTTCTATCTCTTTCTTTATTTGTTCTACAAACTTTTCTAACTTAACTCCAAACTTAACTTTTCCATCTCTGCCTCTTACTGCGATGCTCTTTGCTTTTTCCTCTTTGTCTCCTATTACAAGGACATAGGGAATTTTTTGAATTTGAGCTTCTCTAACTTTGTAATCAACCGTCTCTGACTCATAATCTGAATCTACTCTTAATCCTTCCTTTGTCAACTGCTGTTCTATTTCCTTTGCATATTTTGTATTTCTATTAGTAAAGCTGAGAACTCTTGCTTGTATTGGAGAAAGCCAAACAGGGAATTTCCCCTTGTAATGCTCCACCAGAATTCCTATGAATCTTTCTATACTGCCATAGATAACTCTATGAATTATGATTGGTCTCTGTTGAGAGCCTTTCTTATCTATATAATGGAGATCAAAGCTTTCAGGCATTTGAAAGTCCAATTGAATGGTGGCGAGTTGCCATGTTCTGCCTAATGAATCTTTGATATGGAAGTCAATCTTTGGACCATAGAATGAGCCCTCTCCCTTATTGATTTTATGCTTTACTTTTCTTTTCTTTAATGCCTTTTCCAATATTTTTTCTGCATTATCCCATATGCTTTTACTTCCCATAAATTTCCCTGGTCTTGTTGAAAGTTCTACATGATATGGGAATCCAAATGTCTTGTAGAAATGATCTACCAAATCAATTACTTTTCCAACTTCTTCTTCAATTTGAGAAGGGGTTATGAATATGTGTGCATCGTCTTGTGTGAAAATCCTTAGCCTGAAAAGGCCTGCAAGAACTCCGCTTAGCTCATTTCTACTTACTGTTCCAAATTCTGCCCATCTTAATGGAAGATCTTTGTAGCTTCTCATACTTGTTCTATATGCGATAATCGCTCCTGGACAATTCATTGGTTTTAATGCGTAGCTACTGTTCTCTATGTTCGTGAAAAACATTGCATCTGAGAAATGTTTCATATGGCCAGAGATCTCCCAGACATTATTATGCAGCAAGAGTGGAGTTGAAATTTCTTGATATCCTCTATTGGTTTGTTCTTCTCGTAAAAACTCCACAAGCAAATTCCTTATAATCGTTCCATTAGGAAGGTAGAAAACCATTCCGGGAGCTACTTCTTGGAAAGTGAAAAGGCCAAGCTTTGGACCTAGAATTCTATGATCATTTTCACTTAACTTGCCTTTTTCAAGAGTTGCTTGCTTTCCCATCCTTGCAAGTTTCATTTGTCTTGCGTGCGCTGAAAGTTCTGTTGCTTGTGGTCTCGCATCTGCAACTAATGGCCTCGCTACTGCTTTGCCCCCTTTCCCTTCTAAAGTTATCTCTCTGCTTAACTCAGAAAGAGGATGGCCTTTAACATCTACAGAAAACGCTTTATACCAGCCAAAAGGAGCTGAAGTGACTTTGAAATCCTTACTCAGCACCTTTTTCGCATCCTTCAATACTTTTGTTGCAACACTCGGAGATGCCAACTGAGAGGATAAGTGTGCATAAGGATAAAGAACAATTTTCTTTACCTTAACTTGACTTGCGACATCTTTAACATTTTCTATTAGTCTCTTAACTATTTCTTTTGGATTCGCTTCATCTGGCCTTTCAACAGCAGTGAGACAAACTAAACAATCTTTGACTTCAATCTCTTTCTTGTCAGCATCTTCTGCATCCTTCAACGCCCTTTTTATTGGCGTAAACCTTATACTATTGCAGTGCAAAAATAAGACCTTCATACTCTGCAGAGAGAATGGAATTTTATAAATTTAACTAACTCAAAAGACTAATCTCTCTATCTTCTTCTGGTCAACAAGTATACCTCTTGGTTTGGATTTATTTTTGATCCAATATATGTGCCTTTACTATTAACTACATCTTGATATGAGACATCTCTAAACCTATCACCTCTTTCTTTATCCCATCTGTTAAAATCTTTTGCAATTAATGTTGGATTGTCTCCAGGATTTACTACATACTCGAAAACTGATTTTCCTTTTGAATTAATTCTAACATATTTAAAGTCATGCCCATCCTTCTCTTTTAGTTTGGTTAACAACTCTTCATCAATTTCTCTACCTAATTCACCTTTCTTTTCTAGATAATACACTTGGTAAAATCTTGTCATTTTAACATGCTCTGTTTTTTCCGGATTTCTTGCAGGAGTTCCTCTATTATAAGCAGATATCGCATCATCCCAAGTTCTATTTCCTCTATGTAAATGTGTTAAGTACCTTGCAGCAGCGTCTGTACTTTTCCTAACATCAAAACGTTCATCCTTTTCAGAAAGAACTTCATAATTATACTTATGATCCCTTACTAAATCTCTTAATTTCCTTCCATGGTTTCTATCTCTGCCTGTTTTGTTTGAGTTACCATATATACTTAACCCATATGCTTTAGCTGTACCTGGTTGAAACATCATTAAACCTGCTCCTCCATCATTTCCAGTATTGAGTTGTAGGGGATTTCCCATACTTTCTCTCATTATTAATCCTGGAATTAATCCTTCTTCTATATCATATTTTTCTTCTATTTCTGAAGTAATTTCGTCCCATCTGAAAGTTCTAAGAAATCTACCTTTTGTAGAATAAATATTAGATTCTCTTATTGCATTAGGATCTAAGTCAGAAGGGAGTATTGCTTCAAGTGATGTGGGAGTGATATCTCTTCTTTCACCTTCTTCAATAGATCTCTCAATTTTTGTTTGTTCTCTAGCAAAAGCATCAATAACCCTACTTGTATCATACTTGAAATTATCAAGTGTGGCACCAAAATTAGAAATTGCATAAAGGCCTATGGCTGCACCTACTTGTCCAATTGATCTTAACCAGCTAAGAGCATTTGCTTCTTCTCCATTTTTAATTCTTTTATTTTGAAATGATTGTATTTTTTTTGATAAAGGAGTAAATGCAAATTTATTGGCTAAAGCCCACCCAGCAGTTAATCCTACATACGTTCCAAACATTGCAAGACCTTCATTATTATCTACCTTTTGAGAAACCGCATCCAATATATTATCAGCCGTCCATATGTATGCAGCATTTGAGGAAGCCCAAGCTAGGGTTGGATCTACATATTTGTCAATAAGAACCTTCTTCTTACTTCGATATTTCTTTACTTTGTCTACTAATGTATCAAATATCATAAAAAATATAACCAAAGAATCATATATAAATCTTTCTATATGTTACTACTCTTAAGATACTAAGATATCTTGTTAATCACCTTGAATTGTGTAGACCATTTAATTGATAGAATTCAGATAAAAGAATTTGAGTTTTTCCAGAATCCCTCTTAATATTCAGTGTATCCCCTGATTTGCTTTTATTTTCCCAGTACTTCACTTAATCTCTAGCTATTGCTAAATATTTTTTAGCATCAAAATTCCCTTTCCCTATATCTGCATGCAATTTTTCAAATTCAGATTTCATGTCAATTTTTACTCCAAGTTCAGTAGCATTCCTATAATTATCTATAGCTGAATGAACTATTGAGTCCCTTATATCAACATCTCTTCCAGGATACCGTCTGATTTCATTTAAAATACTATAGAAACCCTTCTCATAACCAATTCTCTTAATTTCTGCTTCTTGCTGTTTAAAACTATCCTTGTCACTAAATTCTATGTAATTTTCAGCCCAATACAAAGCTCCGAACATATCCCTAGTATCCCCATAACCAGCAAAGAATCTTGCCCTTTCAAGGTGTATATCGTATAAGGTAGGGCCTATTTCATGCATGATTTCTTTGTATCTCTCTTCATCAAACTCAATTCCTGCCTCATTTGCCCAATGACGTGAGGAGTCAAGATGACTTTTAATTGCAGTGTATAATCTGTACAGATGATCCTCATCGTGTGGACTACTTTTCAGACAAAACTCAGCTGATTCAAAAAATAGGATTGATTTTTCTGCAGGATCATCTGATTTGGCTATTCTAACACGAAAGCTAGGTGTTTCCTCCTCGGTAGAATAAGTATCTGTTTTTATGACTCTTTCCTCTAAACTATTACCTGAATCTGAAGGACCACCACAACCTATAGCCAAAGGTATAATTGATAATGCTGCCACTAATTTTCCCTTCATTTTATATCAAATACCCCCTTCATTTATAAACATTCCTATATGTTACTACTTTTTAGATGCTAAGATATCTTTATTGACCTCTTCTGTTAATTGAAAACAACAAGTTTAAATATTACATTTCTGAAATATATTTATGCCCAAGCCAAGAAATGTTAAAGGTACTAAAGGAGAAAATAAATTTCCGGGTATGAAAACTTTTATTTTTGGATTAATCTTTACAATTATAGGAGTCATTTTAGTTTGGTATGCATTAAACCTGCCTTGTAATATTGCTCCACTAAGCCAAGGCGTTGAAGGATTCTCACAAGAAGTAGATATCGAATTCCCAAAAGAGATTCAACGTTTAATATGCTTATCAACGGATTTTGGTGCTTTGATATCAATGCTTATTGGAACACTTTCCGTTATTGTTGGAATTCCAGGAATTTTTAGAGGACTTACTGGACAGCAAAAACATTAATCCTTTAAGATCTCGATCAGTTCACAGGTTTTGCATATATCTTTGCTGCTTGGTTCTTTACATTTCTTGCAGTTCTTTAGAGTGTTTCGATTTACTTCGTTTCCATACTTTTTCTTTAAGATAGGAAGAGTAGCAAGAAAACTCTTCACTATCGCCTGCTTAACTCCCGGATTTTTTGCCTCGAACTTATTTAGAAAATCTCTAATTGCAAATCTATAGCTGGCTTGATTAGGACACTCTACATAGCCCGGCACGATTTTATGTATAAAAGAATAAATCATATTCTCTTTTTCTGTGCAAAAGTAGAGAGGCTTTATTCTTTGAGCAAAGTTCTTATCTTTTATAACTCCTGTTTTTGGACCTAGCTTTGCACTCAATGCAATATTGCCTTTAAATTGATTCATCAAAATTGTTTGTGCTTCATCATCTATATTATGGCCTGTTGCTAGTTTTGTGAACCCAAGATTTCTACTCTTTTTGTTTAATAAGTATCGCCTGAGAACTCCGCACATATGGCAAGAAGTTAGTTTGATGCCTTTCTTCCTTACTTTCTGCAGAGCTTGATCAAGAGAAAAGCCAAATTCCTTCTTGTATGAGAATATGTGAAGCTTAATCTCTTCTTGTTCGCAGAACTTCTTTAGATCTTCTAGGGTTTTATCCCTATAGCTGTGTATGCCTTCATCAATTGCAACTGCCTCTATAGTACAGAATCTTCTGTCTTTGCAAAATCTGCTGAGCAAGTAGAGCAGTGTTGTGCTGTCTTTGCCTCCAGAAGCTGCCACTGCTATCTTGTCCCCCTTGTCTATGAGATCGTATTTAGCTATTGTCCTGAATACCTTTTTCTCATAGTAACGAGTAAAACATCTCTTGCAGAGCTTTTTCCCATTCCCTAATTCAAAAACTGGTTTTGCCTCACATGATTTGCACATTTTACAGTTAATAGCCAGAAATGCTTAAATACTTCTCTTAATGATTGTTTAAATGAGTTTCGATGAATTAGTCAAAGAATTCCATGAATTTGCGTCTGATGATCCTGTCGCCGCTACTTGGCTCGGGTTAGAAGGAAAAGACCATTTAATGCCTGATCCAAGCATGGATAAAGTGGATTCTGACGTTTCAGTGGCGAAAGAGCTTCTCAAAAAATCAAAATCTTCTTCGAAAGAAAATCTGAATTTTGAGCAAATACAGGATTTAGATTTGATGATACTTTATCTAGAAGACTTTATCTTTCTAAATACTTACAGATTTAATGGCTATACAGGACATCAACAATTCCCTGATGGCGCAGAGGTTGTTGGAAGCTCTCTTAATTATCTCTTCGTGAAGGATCATAGGGCCAGCGATGTAAGACTTGGATTTATTCTTGAAAGAATGAAGAAAATTCCGGCATACTTAGATGCCTCTTTTAAGAAATTAACAGTTCCTGTTAAGAGATGGGTCAATATTGATGTAGATGCTGCTAATGGATTGCTAGATTTGTTTGAGAGTATTTATGCATGGGCTAAATCAGAGAGTTATGGAAAGATTGGAGAGCTCGAAGAAGCAAAAAAATCTGCTGAGAACGCTGTTAAAATTTATATAGAAAATCTAAAACAAATCAAAACAACGTATAAATTTGCGATTGGGGAAGATCTTACAAGAATACTCATTAAGTTGAGAGGAATAGACAAATCTATTGAAGAATTACACGGAATGGGAAAAAATTTCTTTAAGGAAAATAACAAGATTATACAAAGACTAAAATCTGCTCTTGCCGTTAAGTATGGTCTTAAAGAAGAGGCAACTTCAGAAGAGGTTGTTAAGGTTATTAAGAAAAAGTTTCATGTTGCTTTGGAAGGGGTTCTCCCTTACTATCGGGAAGTTCAGGAAAGAGTAAATAAATTTCTTGGAGAATCGGACTTATTTTACCTTCCCACAAACGAGAAACTGATTATTGAACAAACTCCCAGGTTTTTAGAGTCTTCAATTCCTGTTGGGGCGATGTTCCCTCCTGCACCCTTCGCAAAAGGACCTAAAACAAGTCTCATTTACCTGACTGTTACTGAGGATAGACTAGCAGATCAGAATAAACTGAGTATTACGAATACCATGATCCACGAAGGCAAGCCAGGGCATCATCTACATTATGCTACTGCCGATGAAAACCCCTCTGTTGTCAGAAAGCATCTTGGAGCGATTGACCAAGCAGAGGGATGGACAACTTATATGGAGGATTACATGATTGACCAAGGTTTTATAGAGAGGGAAATGGAAGATGAAATAAGATTTATAGGGAAAATGGAACTTGCTCGGTTAGGGGCGAGAGTTGCTATTGACTTGTTTTTCATGACAGGAGATGATA
>JACZVS010000001.1 GCA_022572525.1 Nanobdellota archaeon | reverse complement strand
CAACTCAACTTTCACTCCAGCAGGAACATAGATGAATGTGCCTCCTGACCAGACAGCTGTGTGAAGAGCGGTAAATTTATGATAACCAACTGGAACACATTTTGTCATAAAATATTTCTTGACGAGCTCAGGATGCTTCTGAAGAGCAACATCCATGTTCTCAAATATGACTCCTTTTTTCGCAATGCTATCTTTTAGATTGTGATAAACAACAGTTGATTCGAATTGTGCACCACTTCCTCCAAGAACTTTTCTCTCAGCTTCTGGAATACCTAGCCTTTCGAAAGTCTTCTTGATCTCTTCAGGAACTTCTTCCCACTTTTTCGCATTTTCCACATCAGTTGCCTTAACATAATAAGAAATCTCATCCAAGTTAAGCTTACTAAGATTAGCCCCCCATTTTGGCATCTTCATTCCCTGGAAAAGTTTTAATCCTTGAAGCCTTTTTTGCAACATCCATTCGGGCTCTTTCTTATCCTTACTAATATACCTGACTATTTCTTCATTTACTCCAGCAGGAGCTCTGAAAGTCTCCTTAACATCTGACCTAAAGTCATATCTGCTTCTATCAAATTCTAGTTTTGGCTTCATTTCTTAAAACATGCACAATAATTTTTTGGAATTCCTTTCGTAAATTTTCTATGATATTGGCATATGAGTTTGCTTTGTCTGATTAAGTTCAATATTCTTTGAGTTTCTCGAACAGAATCCATTGGCTCTTTGATCTTGTCTACAGATTTTTCTATTTCAGCTAAGATTGCATCATCAAATTTAATCTCAGAAGCTCTCTTCTTACTCATGTATTGAGAAACAGCTGCTCCAGTTATGCCAAGTAACTCTGCAATCTCTTTCTGGTCCTTGCCCTGCCTCTTCAGCTGAACTGCAACCGCCTTTCTGATTGCAGGAATTAAGTAAAAGACTTCAATCTCTTGAGGATACAATAGCTGCTTCATGCAGAATTAACGATAGTTAATTTTTTAAACCTAGCGGTGTCCAAACCAGAAACCATCCTTCTGCCTACAAACAAAACCGAACCTCTCAAACTGGATAACTTCTCCTGTCTTCACTCTTACAGCAACAGATTCTGCAATTCCTTTCAAAGATTTCCCATCAGGCATCTTTACCGTAACTCTAGCTGTTTGTCTCGCATCAGCTGGAAGCCAATGAATCAACTTTGCCTTTAACTCCGGCCTTAACTCTTTTGAATGAAATTTCAGCTTCCCTTTCTCTTTCACAAAATTAAATAGGTGCATTAGCCTGTAAACTTTGCCGCCTTTAATCTGCTTCATGTCCCCTTTATCAAGATAAAAGGTATCAGAAGTTTTCAGAGTACGATAACCCTTATTCTTTTCTGGATGTAGTGGAAGTTTCGCATCTAACTTTGGAGCTCCTTCGATTTTAATTTTTGTAGGTTGCTGTATGAAAAAGTATCTTTCTGCTTTGGAATCAATAATCTTTCTATTTTTGTCATATATTTTTTGCATGAACTCCTCGATCTTTAGAGTCTTGTCTACCTTACTTGGGCCTATTTCTATTGCATATCTAGCAAATGCCTCTGCTTGAATTCCTCTTTTCCTTAAGGCAGCAATGAAAGGCAGTCTGATATCATCCCAACCAGAATACTTTCTTCTTTTAATGGCCTCTCTTGTTTGAGTTGCACTCAGCTTCATATTTGAAAAGTTAACTCTGCCAATATGAATGTAATGCGGCTTCTTCCATTTCATGTATTCATAAATGAATATCTGTCTTTCAGTATTCACAACATGATCCTTTCCTCTGATCACATGAGTCATTCCCTGCAAATGATCATCAATTGCAACAGAAAAGTTCATCAAAGGCCATACCCTATATTTGCTTCCATGTTTTGGATGTTTCGCATCAACAATTCTGAAAGCAGGCCACTCCCTAAGAGCAGGATTTTTTGCTTTCAGATCAGTCTTAATTCTGAGAACTGCCTTACCCTCTTTGTAGCCTTTTTTTTCATGCATCTTCTGCCAGGCTTTAAGTTGCTGAGTTACAGATAAACTTCTGTGAGGACATGCCTTTCTCCTTTCTATTAGTTTTTTGAAACTTTGCTGAGAGCATAAACAAACATATGCCTTTCCATTCATGATTAATTGCTCTGCATATTTGTAATAGTTCTTAAGGCTATCAGACTGATTCTTTGTTGAGAAAGGGTAATTTGTGAGCCATCTTGCCTCTTCTTCTATTAATTTGTAGGCAGGTTCATAAATCTCTATTGGATTAGTATCAGCAATTCTCAGTAAAAGTTTGCCGTTATACTTTTTACAGTACTCGGCATTAAGTAAGAAAGTAATAGCATGTCCAAGATGTAATGCTCCAGAAGGAGATGGTTCAAATCTCATCACCACATTTCCCTTTTCTGCATCCGGAATATCTGGAAGAGCGACTCTAACTTCGGCTTTATTTTCTGTCAGAAGTTCTGGAGCAATTGAAAGAAGTTTGGCCTCTTGCTCTGTTAGAGACATTCTGTTTACTGTACTGCAAATCTTACTTACTTCCTTCCTAACTTCATCTACTTTGCTCCGAAGATTGGGATTTTCAGCTAGAACCCTGCCAAGAACTGCTCCTTCACTAGCTTTTCCACCGTAACTAACAGCGTTCTTTAATGAATGTTTCAATATTAGTCCTTTTAACATCAAAACTCAAGTAGAAAATATCTTTTAAATATTAGTAAAGTTCAGAAAGGGGAATAAAGGAAAAATTTATATATGATAAATCACCGATTAGTGGTAATAAAGGGGCTAAGTAAGGAACTTAGAACACTTAAAATGAGAAGTGAAAATGGTAATACAAACCTAGAAGGGACACTTCTAGTGCAAGGAATGAAAGGTATTAAAAGAACTACAAGGTGGGATGGACTCCTTACCGCTCTTGGATCACTAGGAATTATAGCACTCACAGGTTATTTGGCATTAGTTGGAACAAAAGACCCAATCAATCTTCCAGAAGAATATGTTGGTTTTGATAAATTTATAGAAAGGGGATATTCTCCTAATGGGGTGACAATTCCTACAACAGAAGAAGATATTATATATGTGGAGTTAATTCAAGTGTATAATGAAGACGTAGAAGGCGATTCCATGAAATTGTGGGGAGAGTTTTACATTAGGACTAATTCAATGGCAGAGGAGAACCAGGATGAATATATTGGGGAAGGAGTAGTTACTTTTATAAGAGAAAATAGATAATTCTTATGAATTCTTTTTTCGTAATTTTTTAAGTAGAATTAATGAAAATAATATCAATAGGATAGGAACAGCTCTGGCGGCTATGATTGTCGCGGTAGAATCGTATAATCTAAAGAAATCATTGATAAATCTTTCAATTCCGTAAAACAATAAGAAAGTTATGAATAGATAACTTGGAGCGAATTTTTCTTTAAACTTAGATTTACCTGCCCAAATTAAGATAAAGAAAATTAAAAAGTTGGCGAAAGCATGATACAGGGCAGCGGGGTGAGCTCCAAAGACCGCCCATGGTAATTCAGTTGGCAGTCCAGGATTAGCTCCCGAGATAAATCCTCCGATTCTTGTGATCGCAATTCCTAGTGCAAATCCAGGAGCGAAGATATCTAAGATTTCGGTATAGCTTAACTTTTTCTTCTTAGTGTAAAAGTAAATCGCAATTAAGGCCAAAAAGAAACCACCAAAGAAACTCATTCCTCCTTGCCATATTGCTATAAAGTCATAAAATGTTTGGAAATATTGTGGATTGAAAATAATGAAAGCGATTCTCGCTCCAATAATTCCGGCAATTATAGAAATAATAGAAACATTATAGATATGATCCTCCTCTATTTCTCCTTTTCTCTTTAGAGCAACCCATAAAGCAAGCAGGAAAGCAATAATCATGAAAATTCCGAAAGTGAATACGCTAAAAGGCCCTATTTGAAATAGTACTGGATATGGGTATGGCATTTATGAAGGAAAGAAAGGGCATTTAAAATCTTATCTTTTTACTAAGTAAAATACTACAAGAAGGGCTCCAATTGTTATGCTAATATCAGAGACATTGAATGTAGATATGACTGAGAGTTTTACAAAGTCAATAATAAATCCATAAAAAATTCTGTCAATAAGATTGCCTAGCAATCCGGCTATCATTAAAAAAAGACCAAGCTGAAGCAAGCTGCTCTTTCTAACTTCTTTTAAGCTTAGAACATAGATGAAGAAAATCAGGACAGCGACAATAATTACAACAAAAATCCATCTCAATTCTAGATTGCTGAAAAGACCAAAAAGCAAGCCATAATTCTTAACGTGTTGGCCTTGCAATGCAAGAAGCTTTGTTATTCTGTCAATGATTAAGACTAGGATTCCTAGTAAGAGAAAGTAGGCAAAACTTTTATTTTTCATCTTTTCAAGAGGAAAATTTATTAAATAAAAGTTTTGTTTGCTCAGCATGACAACAGAAACCCAACTCAAGGCAGAAACAGAGAAATGGCTTTCTCGAATAGAGAAAGAGATGCCGAAAGTCAAGGAGACAGAAAAGAATAAAAGCTACTTGGGAAATATTAATGCATACATTTCAGATTGCAGGCATTTTATGAAAGGGGGTAAACTAATCCTCGGCTTCGAGGCCATAATTTGGGCATGGGCGAATTTAAACATACTTAAAGAACTCAAAATCTTAGATTAAATTAGCATAAAGCTGTATATTATAGGTAGGAATTTTCCTAAGTTTGGGATGTAGGTAGAAAAGAGGGTTTGGAGTGTGAGTTTTTGAGGAACAGCATGCCCAAAAGTGTCCATGATTCCGATTTTTGTTTGCTTCTTCTGCTCTTCTGAAAGAGAATCATAAAGCCTTAAACTTTCTGTATATGGAACTAAAGTGTCTGTTGGTGAATGAATGATAAAGATCTTTGTGTCTGGATTTAACTTGTTTACATAATTTTTTGGCGAAAGCCTTTCTATTTTTTCTTTAACCTCTGCTGGCAGTTCTGCAAAAAATTCTTCAAAAGTTTCTTCTTCTGCTACGAATTCTGTTAATTCAGTTAAGCTTGTTTGCAGAACTTCTTTTGTGTAAGAGTCTGGCTCAAACTTCTCTTTTATTCCCCCATACTCAAATCTGCCTGTAAAGGCAAATTCAATTAAGTTCTTTAAGTCATAGTAGCCTCCCAAAGAAAATATGAAAGCTACATCATCTTTTATTCTTTCATCTGCTGATGCTGCTATTACTGGGCCTACGCCATAACTTATTCCAAAAAAACCTATTTTCTCTGCATCCGTGAAATTTTGTAGGAAGAGAAATGCTGAAACTGCATCTTCTATGTCTTCTTCATCTATTAAACCAATTATTTTTTCTTTTTCAAATGGTACAAAAGCCAGTACGTTAAGCTTGGCGAAAGTCTCCGCTAAATTTATTAGAGTAGGATCACCCCTTGTTCCTCTTGCAAGCGGCACATAAATTACTACCGCCTTTTTGGACTCTTTATTTGGAAGATAGATGTCTGCGATGAAGTCTCTCTCTCCACTCTTATAACTAACTTCAATTTTTTGAATTTCAATACTTTTTAGAGGTTTATACTCTTCCTGAAGAAATATGTTTCCAAGAAATGCAAAACTCTTCCATAAAGCAAGTGCTGGTGGAGAAAAAATTAAGAGTAGTAGAATTAGTATTATTAAGATAAGTCTTTCCCTCTTCTTCCTCTTCTTTCTCATTAAAATTCAAAAGAACTTGGATTTAAATATTTTAAATTAATACTTATTGTTTTCAAGCTTTCTTTCTATTCTGAAAAGCTTCTCTTCCACAGAACTAAGCTTCTCATTTAAAAGATTAAGAATTTCAATTACCTCGTCTTTATTTGATACTACACTTTGCTCTTGCTTTCCAGCTTCTGCAAGGTTTGCAAGAAAGTCTCCAGTAGTTGTGCTTCCTACACTCGCTACACTTGAAACTTCCTCTTCTTTCTTTGCCTTAGGCTTGTAAGGCCTTAAGTCTACATATGACATCCTCTTTTCTTATTTTTGAAGGAAGATTAATTATAAAAAGTTTTCTCTTACCTGAATCTTAGATTTTAAGAAAGAATTCTATCTTACCTTGTATAACTTCATTCTGTCGATATCTTCAATTCTTTTTTCTGCACTAATAGAAGATCTGAACAAAACCCAAAAAGTTTTCTTTAGCCATTCTATCCATTCTTTGTCATAGATGCGGTAAAGAATTGTAATTTTTTCATTTAAATTCCCTAATTCTCCCTTCCCGTACTCTTCTGGTTTTCTCTCTTCTTTTAGTATTACAACTCTATCATCAACTATTGTAGTTCGGAGAGGATGGAAACAATGTCTTATATCCGTCATCTTTTTTCCAAATTTGTTGTTTATTTCCAAAATACGTTTAACATTTTCAATTCCAGGGAGTTCGACCCTTGTAAGTATTCTGATTTTCACCCCCCTTTTCGCAAGTTTCTCTATAATGTCACCTATATTTTCTTTTTCATTTCCACTGTTTACTAAAGAAAGGTTTCCTGAATAGAAGAAAACCTCTGATTTTGCTTTCAATAACTCTTGTTTGAAATTTTCATAATTCTTGTTTGAATTAATATATTTTTGAGTTAGAATTTCAGCTTTCTTTTTTTTATTATCAACATATTGATAAATTTCTGAAGGACTGAAATCATCTTTTTTCTTACCCATTTCAATCCGCTTGAAAAGTCTTTCTTGGAATTCACTTGAATGAATGCTTTCTGGAGGAGTCCAATATATTATCTTAAGTGCTCCCCTTGTTCCCTCTCTAAAGGTTCTTATTGCAATACTCCCTTCATTTTCTACAATTCTTTGAACATACCTATCTGCTGTTCGCCAGTTTTTCCCAATAATGCTTGCAAGCTCATCTACACTTCTTGGCTGTTTTCTAACAGCATCAAGAATTGCCCTTTTTACTGTATCATCAAACATTCTCCCTTACCCCCATAATTTATGGCCTTAAAACCTTAAAAATCTTTCTAAAAAGTACAACTCTATGTACATTTTATGGTAAGAAGTCTATAACTAAAATACAACTCTATAATATTATCGGAATGATGGAAGAAATTCGAAAGTATATACTAACAGGAGGACCATGTTCTGGAAAGACCACTCTTGTTAAGAGACTAGGAGATGAAGGTTATACGGTTGTCCCAGAAGCTGCAAGACACATAATTGAAGATGAACAAAGAAGAGAGGAAAGAGATAGAGAATATCAAGGAATACTTCCCTGGAATGGTCTTGAAGAATTCCAATTTCTTGTTATAGGCAGACAGCTTGCACTAGAAAAGAAAGCGGAAAAAAGAACTCCATCAGGTATCCACATATTAGACAGATCAAATATCGATCAGATTGCTTATGCGGAGCTTGGAGGAATAGACATATCCCATATAGTTCAACCTGCAATACAATCAGCAAACTACAATAAAGTTTTCTTCTTGGAACAAGTTCCATATCAACAAGACGATCAAAGAGCAGAAGATGAAGAAAAAGGTAAAATAATTCATAAAAAGATTTATGAAGTTTATGAAAAACAGGGACTCGAGATAACTTCTATTCCTTTAATTTCAGACGGAGAAGGGGGGATAGAAAAAAGGGTTGAAATGATTCTTGGAGAAATCAGAAGAGACAATAATTTGGGAGTTTACGTTATCGGACAGGCTAAAGGGAAGTGAAACATGTTAGGAAAACCACAAATTAAAAAACTATCAAAAGAGGATTTACTATTAGTGCTGGAAGAACTGCAGCCATTTGAAGAGAGCACGATAGATAATCTAGAGATAATAAGTATAAGGGAATCTATCGAGACAGGTATAAAAGAATTAAAAGGAAAAGAAGCCGACATTGCAAGAATCCTGCCTCTTGGACAGATCGACTTCATTCTCTCGGTATTATCTGTAAAGGGGAATTTAGGGAAAGTATCAAGAACAGCAAAATTAAAACTAAAGATGAGTGAAACTCTAGACTACTACAGAGAATTAATTCGTTTTGACAATAATCCTAACCAAAAACCATAAAAATCCCATTTTCCTCTTGAAACAAAAGAGAAAATGGTAGATATAGACTCACTTATCGGAAAGGTAAGAGGCTTGAAGAAAGGCAAGGAATTCCAGAAGGCAGAACCTCTTGCAGAGTTCAGGCTTACTTATGATGCGCTCGCCGAAACACTTGAGCCAGTCTATTTCTGGATACTCGATATCATGCGAGGAACAGGCGGGTCAGGTTTTGGAATGGAAGTTGAGAAGCTTGTAGATAACTTTATAGCTTCTCCCGGAAGTGGATACTTCGCAGACATAGGAGCAAGAGCAACAAGAATGCAAGAGCAAGGCATGAAGATTCTTGCTACCATCAACACTGTTATGCGAAGCGTACTTAATTTAATTTATGATCTCAAAGAATTTGAAATCAGGCTCGAACATTACAATAAGTATAGGGGCAAAAATGAGAGGGAAAAAGAAGGAGGATTGCTCGCACTCAAACAGATATGGATGGACAGAGTTGATATAAGAAGAGGCGCAGGAAGCATCAATATGTTAACTCAACAGCTGGATTTTGTAACATTAAGAGATGCTTTTATGAAAGCCAAGAAGCCAGAAGAAGTTGATAAGATGGATCTAAATGAAAGAGTCAAGAGACTATTAAAACCAAGGATGGGGGAATTTCTTGACTGGCTAGGCAGAAGTGAGAGAGAGTTACGCAATCGCCATGAATTGCAGAAAACATATCTTAAAAGCCAAGTAAGCGCTGTCAAACTTTACACACGTTGGGTGAAACCATATTTAAAGGCAGCTGAAGAACTAATGATGAGAAAAGAATTAGGAGCAGCAGGTCCAAGCCCTAGTAGTGCAGATATTATAACTTCTTTCAACACTATTGTTTTAGAACTTCAAATCTTGGCAAAGTCAAAAATTGATCTCGAGGGTGTAAGAAAGGCCATTGGAGCAGGAATATTTCCAGAAAAACTCTGGAATATTAAAATGAGGCAGGATTATTATTCATGCGTATTTGCCGATTTTACTTTCAGAGGATTACCGAGAATTGCCAGCAGGGCAGAATCTTCCCACTATGTTCATAGCGGGAGAGCAAGAGTTGTTCTCAAAGCCTATGTTTTAAATGGTGATGAATACAATCTTCTTAAGAAAGAGATTGAGAACCAAGATCTTTATGAAGGCTTACGTTTGATAGAGGGGATAACTACTGACTCCCTTGAGCCAATTTATGAAGATCTTTTAAAGTATATGGAGGGGGAAAAGAAGGAAGAAAAAGATACTAGGAGTTTCTTGGAAAAGCTTCTTGGATCCAAGCCTAAAGAAAAGGAAAAAGTTTTGAAGCTGAGAAAAGAAACTTTTGTTGAGAGGCAAATCAGAGCCCTGATCTCAAATCCAGACGCTATTAGGAGAGCCTGGCTAACTTACCATTTATACAAGAAAGCTCATGGCATGCCAACTCCGCTATGGGAGTTTGAATCTGTTCCAGGGGAGTAACTAAGAAGCAAAGTAACCTTTTTATAAACTCATTTCTTCAAATTTTAATGCCGGCCAATAAGAAAAAGCAAGAGCAAGCTGAGAAATTACTAGCTTCCACTTTAGAAAGTAAAGGAAAAGAAGATATAGGAATAGGGGAAGAACAGCTAGAAGAAACCCTAGAAACAGAAGAGGCTCTTTCTGAAGACATATCGGTAGGAGATGTTGAAGGCTTCTTGTCAACTGGAATGCCTGAGATGTTTGAAGTAGAAGCAGGAACAGAAGGAAGTATTGAAGAGACTCTTGGGCTTAGAACTGGAGAGCGTGCTGATACTGGAACAGAAGAAAAAGAGTATGTAAGAGAGGAAAGAGAGGCAGGAGCAGCTGGCAGCCCTTACACTGCAAAGGCCGGAGAGGTTTATTCAGGAGCCGGCATAACAGAGGCAGAAGTTCCTTATGGAGCTACAACTGAAGCTTATGAAGGTTCATACGAAACACAATATTCTACAGGAATACCAACACTTGCAGAGGCAGACAGAACACTTGACCAAGGAGAACTTGCAAGAATTGTGACTAGTTTTGGAGCGGCAAAAGGTGAAGCTGGTCAGCCAGCTGCTGGTCAACAGATTGAAAGATATGTAGGAAGAGTTGATGTTGCGAGAGACCTTCTTGATTGGGACACAACCTTAAAAAAAAGACTTCAAAAAGAATTTAACTTGTAAGTTAGAGAGCAAGATATTTAAACAAATATTTATTATATACTTGTAGTAATAAAAGGGGAATAAAAATGGAAGAAGCTGCTTATGAGAATTTTTATGTAGGAAGCCACACTCCATTTGAGCCTGAATTCGGAGAATATTTTACTGGCCATAGAATGGCTCATGCAGATATTGGAGCTCCGACATCTCCAATGACAGCCGATCAGATAAGGCAGGCTTCTCGTCTCTTGAACACGGGCATGAAGATAGTTGAAGTTGGAGCAATTCAGCAAGATGTTTTTGAGGCAATTCCTAAACAACACTTTAAGGAGATGAAAAGATTGGCAGAAGTCACAGGTACAAAAATGACCATGCATGGTCCTATAATTGATCTTGCCGGCTTCTCTCAACAAGGATGGGATAACAGGCTAAGGAAGATGGCAGAAGCCCAAGTTGTTGATGCACTTGAGAAGGCCCATGAATTAGATCCAGAAGGAAATATTCCTGTAACATTCCACGCAGGTCCTCCTCTGCCTTTACAGAAATGGGTTCATGTTCCAAAGAAAGAAGCTGATGAGATGATACAAAACATTCAAGGCAGAGCAGAAGAGGCAAAAAGAAAACTTCATGAAAGCGAAAGAGATCGGATCTCAGATTTGAAGAATGAGAGAATGCAGGAAAGCATACTTGCAGTTAATCCAGATACTGGGCAGATAAGAGAAGTTAGATATGAAAGGCAAATATGGCCTGAAGGAATAATTGAATTTGATCCTAAAAGCAGGATTGATTCCCTTAACTTAACTGAATGGGAAAATGAAAGGTTTGGAATTGCTAGACTTGAAGAGGAAAAGGCAAGACTTGCACGAATGATTCCAGCAGAGGAATATGGAATGTTGAAAGAAAGTATAAAAAATATTCCAGAGCAGAAGATTCGCGAGATAGAGAGGAAAGGCAGATTTGGCCATGCCCTCTTGCCAGATGAAAAAGAGGCTGCAGAAAAAATCACTAGACTGCAGCAAATTGAATGGCCGCTTAAAGAAACAAATTTCCATCAATACATGTCATTAAGAAATATGTATAATGACTTCATGAAACACGGACAAAAAGATTATACCAAACATCTTCAGGAAAGTGTGA
This sequence comes from Nanobdellota archaeon, assembly GCA_022572525.1. GTDB lineage: Archaea > Nanobdellota > Nanobdellia > Pacearchaeales > UBA12030 > JACZVS01. Next base: position 18,276 of record JACZVS010000001.1, on the reverse strand, counting down.
AAGAGATTGTTGGTCCAGAAATGGACAATATCAAGAACAATGTTTACTCAGACAAATTAATACAGGAGTTGAATAACAAAATAATGCAACTACCACCTCCAGAAAAATGGAAACCGGCAGATGAATTTGGAACAGAGAAGGTTGCTGAAACTACAGCTGCTGCGGCCCTAAAAGTTTGGAAAAAGTTTGGGAGTAAAGCTCCTGTTATTGCCCTAGAAAATTATCCTGAGACTGTAATGTCAACCGGAGAGGATTCTGTAAAAGTAATAAATGCTGCAAGGAAAAGATTTGTTGAAAAAGCAAAAGAACAAGGCATGGCAGAAGCAGCTGCGCGAAATGCTGCCGAGAAACTTATCGGAGTAACTTGGGATTACGGCCATATCAACATGTTAAGGCGACACGGCTTTCCAGAGAAGTTTGTTACAGAAGAAACAAAAAAAGTTGCCGAGTACATAAAGAAAGTTCATCTTACAGATAACTTTGGCTTTGCAGACTCTCACCTACCTCCCGGCATGGGAAATATTCCTTATAAGGAAGCACTTGCAGTTCTTGAACAAAAAGGAATCAAAGCTCCGCAGATTGTAGAAGCTTCCGGCTTTGTCCAGCACTTCAAGACAAATCCACACCCATATGTGTTAGAAGCTTTAGGAAGTCCACTTTATACAATGATGTCACAACCTTATTGGAACCAAATAAGAGGAACTTATGGATCATACTTCCAAGGCTATGGAGAATTCCTTCCTGACTTCCACTTCAGAACTTATGGCTCTCCATCATTCTCGGCTCTTCCATCAGAATTAGGAGGAGAAATGCCTGGAGAGAGAAGACAAACATTTACAGGGCAGCCTGCAGAGTAATGCATAAATTTTTAAAATAAATTTCTATAAAGAAAATATGAGAAGGAAAAAAGGGGCAAGGGCAAAGATCATTAGTAAAAAAAGGCGTACACATTCAAAACCAAGAGTTAGGAAAGTTGAAAAGCCTATTGGAAGAATAACTCCTGAAAGAAGAATTGCTGAAGATTTTGCAGCTAAAGTTTACAAGAGATTTAGTGCAGAAGTCATTAAAAGCATAGTTCTATTTGGTTCGCAAGTTAAAGGAACTGCAGCTCATAAAAGTGACATCGACATCATTGTAATTGTTGATGATGCAAATGTTGATTGGACAGCTGAAATGGTTGCTTGGTATCGAGAAGAGCTTGCAATCCTTGTTGCTTCGCAAAGTTATGCGAAAAAATTGCACATAAACACAGTAAGATTAACAACATGGTGGGAGGAAATGATAAGAGGAGAGCCTGTTGTGATAAATATTATTCGTTACGGCGAGCCATTAATTGATTTTGGAGGCTTTTTCACTCCACTCAAAATTTTACTGCAAAGAGGGAAGATAAGACCTTCGCCAGAAGCTATTTATGTTGCTCTAAGAAGAAGTCCTGCACATATTGCAAGAAGTAGAACATCGATGCTCGCTGTAATAGAAGGCCTTTACTGGGCATGTGTAGACTCATCACATGCAGCTTTAATGGCAGCAGGAAAACCCCCTCCATCTCCAGAGCACATTGCCTTCTTGCTTTATGAAACATTTACAAAAGAGAAAAAACTGAAAAAGAGATATGTTGATCTCTACCGCGAAATGTACACATTAATGCACAAAATTCTTCATGGAGAAGTCAAGATAATAAAAGGATCAACTATCGATGCATACATCGATAGGGTAGATTCATTTGTAGGCGAAATGGCAAAGCTTGTAAGAGCTCTTGAGGAATGATCTTCTTTGGAAAAGAAGCTTAACCAAGAAAAGGACCTTCTTTTTAATGAACCTTTTTAGAAAAAAGGTTCTCTCTAATCAAGTGTTAATGCTCGCCTATTGTTAAAGGCAAAATAAAAAAGAAATCACTAAGCTGCTTCTAGATGCAGGTTTTGTTCTTTATCAGCATCTCCTGCAGCCATTCCTAGACTAAAGTAGAATTGTAACCTATCAGCATCTCCTGCAGCTCTTACACTCTTCAAGTAATCTACAATTTTGCTACGATCCAATCCACCATTTCCTGCGAACTTAGACAAAAATTCGGCTCGTTTTACCGATACAACTCCACCATAAGCTAGTTTAAGGCGATCAGCATCCAAGGCATCTACGAAACTTTCCTTAAGAAGAGTCTTCAAGTATTTTATAATCACTTCTCCATTTCCTTCCTGAAGTGTGTCACTTACTTTTCTATATGATCTATGAGCTTCAGCTGCCTCCCCATCACTAGGAACTGGCAATACATTGGCTGCTAATCCAGTAAGAGCTTCATCAGGAAGGGAATTGTAAATCTTGTCAGCATCTGCTTCTGCAGAGTCGGCTATTTCTCTTTGTTTTTCTCCACGCAAAGTATAAACCTGTCCATAAAATTCTCTGTCATCATAGTTGTCAACTACCATTGTAGCTGCAGCAGCAGCTTCTAGATTTTCAGCATCTGTAACGGCATTATGAACATAAAGTGCTCTCAATTTATTTCCAACAGCAGGATTAAATGGCTCTCGCTCAACATCCCCTATAAGAGCATCTAATTTTTTATGCTCTTCCACAAGTCGTTCTAAACTTTCTGGCATTTTCCTCAATTAAAAATAAAGATGCCCCTCAGCTTTGCTCCGAAGAACTCGGCTTCGTGGCATAGATTAAGCTTTGCTCAAGCAAGCCTGAACTCCACCTAACCTACCTTTAACATGTACCTAGCCTTTATAAACCTTTCGATATGTTATTACTGGCCAGTTAGAATAATTCGTGTATTAGAAGGAAGAGGAAAGGAGCCCTAGCAAGAAGAGCACATATAGTACTGTAAGAGAAATTCCCTCCATTCTTCCTATCTTGTGACCTCTCCTTAAGATAAAGAAGAGTATAAAGGAAAAGATCAGCATGGCTGGAATCAAGAACGTTAGCGTTGATTTTGTAATAGCTATAGGACTAATTATCCCCGCGATTCCTATTATTGCTAAGATATTAAAAATATTGGAGCCGAGAATAGTGCCGAGAACCATCTTTGTGTAGCCTTTCTTGATGCCGGTAAGATTAACAAAAAGTTCTGGAAGAGAAGTGCCGACAGCTATGAGCAAAGCAGCGACTATTACTTGTGGAGCATTTAAGAAGAAGGCTAGATCAACTGCAGAGTCTATTGTGAACTTTGATCCTACTATAATAAGAACAATTCCGGCTACCAATACTGCAGATTCTCTAACCATTTCATAGAGATATGCCTCTCTTGCTAGCTTTTTGGAAATTCTCTCGCCAGCATGCATTTTTTTCCTTGCCGCTCTTATCTCTCTCAGTTTTTTTAAACTGAGAAGGCCCCTTAATTCAAGTGCAGAAGAAAAATATTGTTTGTAATGCTTAATCTTCTCTCTCACCTTAAAGAAGCCACCAAAATACAATAGGAAGGAGGCCAGCAGGATCGCAGCTTCAAATCTTGAGATTTGAAGATCAGATGCAAAAAGTGCAAATAAAAGAATAGAGAGCAGCATAATATAAATTCTATCAAATTCGTGCTTCTTTATTAGAACAGTTACAAAAATTAATGTTATGCCGAGAACTAAACCAATATTAGCAATATTGCTTCCAATAATATTACCCATTATTATTTCAGGGGTCTTTGCAAAAGATGCTGTGATAGCGGTTGCGAGTTCCGGAAGAGAAGTGCCGACAGAAACAACGGTCAAGCCAATAATAAATTCACTAATTCCAAAATGCTTTGCAATCTTTGAGGCGGCACCTAAAAACAAATCTGCTCCCTTAACTAATACAGCAAGTGAGATAATTAAAGCAATAAGGGATATCCATAAACTCGGAAACATTTCTTTTTGATGAACCTTTTCTAAAAGGTTCTCTCTTTTTACATAGAAAGGGAAAGTGATATAAAAATCTTTTTAAGAATGGTTTTGCTTACTTATTTATGAACACTGTGAAAGAGCTGATAGATTATTGGAAAAAAGATAAGATAATTACAGATAGGAAAGTTCTGGATGCATTCCAAAAAGTTGAAAGAGAAAACTTTATTTCAGAACATCTAGAGAAAGAGGCCTATGCTGATGTTCCCCTCCCAATCGGATATGGGCAGACAATAAGCCAGCCAACGACAATTGCACTCATGACAGAAGCTCTTGAGTTAAAAAAAGGGCTTAAAGTCCTAGAGGTAGGAACAGGAAGCGGCTACCAAGCTGCGTTAATCGCCAACATCATTGGCGGCAAAGGAAAGGTAATAACAACAGAAATTATTCCTCAACTTGCAGAATTTGCAAGAGCCAATCTGAAGAAGGCGAAAATAATGAATGTTATTGTTCTAGAGAAAGATGGGAGTCAAGGCCATAAAGAAGAGGCTCCTTATGATAGGATAATTGTGACAGCAGCAGCTCCAGAAGTGCCAAAGCATCTTCTCGAGCAGTTAAAGGAAAAAGGGATTCTGCTTGCTCCTGTCGGAGATCTTTATAATCAAGAGATGTTGAAAGTAAGGAAACTAAAAAATGGAAAAACTAAGACAGAAAATCTTGGAGATTTTGTTTTTGTTCCGTTAAGAGGAAGTGAGGGGTTTTGAATTGAATCACCCGCCAATTCTTTTTAACAAAACAGATGTCGTACAAGGAAGTTTTGCCTTGACCTTTCGGAAGGCATCTTTTGCGAGAGCAAGGCCCGAGTTGTTAACACCCACTTCAAATATCTCGTCCCCTATGTTCATCTGAGCAGCTCTTCCCATAGGCTTGCCAAAAGATTTCTTCATGCCAGACTGCATTCTATCTGCTCCTGCTCCTGTAAGCATTTTATTTTCTCTTAAAATATGATGAGGATAAACTCTTACAGAAAAATAAAAATTATTCCTTCCAAGTCTATCTTCCAAATGTCTATTTATTGTGATTCTTGCAGCTTCAATTGAATTGTCCCTCATTTGAATCTTTTCATTACATATCAAAGAGAGCCTGATAGAAAATTTTCTCTTTATATTTCCCATATGAAACTTCACTATCTTATTTCCAGGAATTGTTCTGATATAGTTCTTTCTCCTTTTTCTGCTTTTCCTTGTGTAAGGTTTTTCATGAAACCTATAAGCTATTGCTTTTCGTAATGCCATTTTCTTGCTGTTCTAAAACAATTAAAATTTTTAAATCTTTTTCTATTTAGAAAGTGCATCGACTTTAGCTGCAAAAATAAAATCATTCTCATGTAACCCACCTATAGCATGAGTGTAAAGAGTTAGCCTAACTTTGTTGTAGCTGTATAAGTAAATATTGGGGTGGTGGCCTTCCTGCTCAGCAATTTCTCCAACCTTATTGACAAAGGTTAGCGCTTCTTTAAAGTCTCTAAATTTATGCTCTTTAATAATTTGATGGTGGCCTTCTTGTTCTTCCAGATTCCATCCTTCTACTTGGGAAAGATATTGTTGAATTTGCTCTAACACTAGGTGGGGAGTTCCTCCCCTACATGGAATGCATTTCTTTTCAAAAAGACTACTCATTTTCCTTTTACTTTTTATTTTATCTCAACCTTTTCAGTAACAGCTTGGCCAGGCAAGCCTTTCTCGAACAAAGCGCGCAACAAGCCCTTACTACCATGCAAAACGGTCAGCTTACCTTTAATTTCTTTGCCAGCAGGACTTTTCCAAATAACTGCCTTGCCTATAAGCTTTTCAGCATCTGCCTTCTTTTCTACTCCGTCAGCTTTAATAATAAACTGCCGTGGCTTATACCTATGCCTACCCCGCCTAAAACTTACAACTATTCCTTCCATTTTCAAAAGAGAAACGTTATCTCTTTACCTATAATTTTTCTTATCTCATTAATCTTTTCAGGAGTAACTTCAATCTGCTTTGGAACATTCTTAAGCTTTTCTGCCACCTCATCAAGATTAGATGCCTCTAACTTCTTCTTTTTCAAATTGACTCTCAAAACTTCCTTCTTCTTTTCTCCAGAAATAAGATACGCATCGTCAAAAATATAGAGATCTGCTAGCTTTCCAGATATCTTTACTTTAAACCTTGCTTTCTCTGTAAGTATGAGATTCTTTCTCTGTTCATATTCTGTAATCGCAAAGATAAACTCTTGACCATCTCTTCTTACCCTATCAATCTCTTGCTTGCTCAACTTTCCTTTCTTATAGTCTTGTTTTGCCTTAATAATCTCTCTTAGAACTACCAAGCTTTTTGGAGGCATCTCTCCTTTGTTAACTATTTCCTTATAAAATTTTTCAACAATTATTTGTTCTGACCCGTTTCCAAGAATTTTTCTGAGAATTGAGAAAGCATCATCATACAGTTGAAGAGTGGTTTTTTCTCCTGCTTGCTTTTCTATTTGTTTAACTAGGACTTTAAGTCTTTTAATATAAGAGGAGGCATCTACGAGCAACTCATCAATGTCTTTTCCCTTAACCTCTTTCAGTTTACCATGTTCATAATCCTTATAAAGACCAACAACTCTCTCCAATATTTTTATGTATTTCTTCTCGAGCAGCTTCTCTTTATCAACAAAAGTTTTCTCCATTAAGTCAATTGTTTCAATAGGGGTTGGAGGAGGCAATCCATAAAGCATTAAAGCTGCCTGACTTGGAGTAATGATTCCCCAGTAAATGTCTTCTGTGGCAATTCTAAGTAAATCTGCCTTTACTCTCTTACCTAGCTTCTCTCCTAACAACATAAAATTATCAATAGCTTCTGGAGAGGGTTTTATCTTCCCCATTTGCAAAAGACGCTTCCATGGCATAAATGCTCCCCTATCATAGAGAGGCACTCCATCCCGGATGAAAGTGAAAATTACGGGATTCGCATCCTTCACAGAATCCCAAAATTCAGTAAGGATATAAACTTGGGGAGAAAGTTTATTCTTTGCAGCTGCAATTTCGTTTGCTTCAAAAGCATAACTATAGATCATAGCCCTAAGCCTTTCTTTAAGCTCAAACCGAGGCATCCTCTTAACATCTGTATCATCTATGACAACATAAATATCAATATCACTTGTCTTCGTTGCCTGTCCTCTGACAAGACTCCCAGCAATTACATAAGAGGTGACATACTTCTCAAACTTCCTGAGAACAAGATTTTTATGGATTGTGGCAACCCTTAACGCAGATAAAACCCCTTTATCATGAAGAGGATACGCCATGCTTATCCTTTCCATCTCGGCAAAGTGGCCATCAAAACAAGTTTGCCATAATTCTTTAGGAGATCTAGTGAAAAAATTGATGGCAAGATTCTGTTTCTTCACAATTTCAGCGACATCCTTCTCAAGCTTCTTGACTTCCTTTAACTTATCGTCTGGAAAGACAATGATGACTTCTGGTTTTCGCTTCTCCTTTTCTTTATCTTTTGGGGAAGGAGCTTGAACAGGAGAACCTTGCTTAGGATGCATTGGTGGAAGAGTAGGGAGCAGTCCAATTGAGATAATGTAAGGGAATTTCTTAACAACCTCTTTACTAAATTTCTCTATTTTTTCTTTAATCTTTGCAAGCTCTTTCTTCAACTCGGGAGAAATTTCTCTAGGAGTGGATTCCTTGCGCTTACTGACTTCATGCAAATTCTTAGCTAACGTATTTTCTCTATCTTCAGATTCCATTTTTCCCTACCTAATTAAATTAAACAGCCTTACTTTTAAAGCTTTTCTTCTTTCAACAAATGTTTTTTAAAGTTACTCAGCATAGTAAAAAAAGGGCCCATGGTCTAGTGGTTATGACATCTCGTTTACACCGAGAAGATCCTCGGTTCGAATCCGAGTGGGCCCATTCAAAAAACTTAAATATTTTTAGTGCAAATATAAGACATGATTTTGGAATCCTCAAATTTATATGAAATAGTAAGTTTGGTTGAAGCGCCAAATAAAGATCCAGTAATTGATGCATACATTCAAAATGCAGAACGTATTGCAGTAACACCTGGATCAAAAACAAAACATCAGGCTTGGAAAGGAGGATACCTAGACCATGTAGTATATGCGACCAACTATGCTTTAGCCTTACACAAACTGGATAAAGAGATAGGATTTAATCCAGACCATACTAAAGGAGATATTGCACTAGTGATGCTACTACATGATTTTGGAAAAATTGTTAGATATAAGAAAGTTAATGATGGGTGGGAATATGTAGAAAATCCAGATGTAACCGAACGCGAATTTTTTGAATCAGTAATACAAGAACACAATTTTAAATTAACTAAGGAACAAAAAAATGCTTTAGAGTTTATTCATGGGGAGGGTACAAAACATACGCCAGAAGGAAGAGTTATGCGCCCATTAGCAGTTGTTTGCCATAATGCAGATATCTGGAGCGCAAGAGCTCATCCAGATAATCCATTACTTGTGAAAGATCCATGGAGAGGAGTACGTAGACATTCCGAAATCCCGGATTTAGTTAAATATCTCAAAGAGTTAAAAGGGTTAAAATCTTCTTAAAAAAAATAGATTTATTCAAAGAAAGATTTAAATAAAAAGGAGGCAACAAGAAAAAAGAAAAGGATGGATCCAAGAATACAAAAACTCGCAAGAATACTTGTAGAGCATAGCGTAAGAGTCAAAAAGGGAGAGAGTATCATGATAAGTGCTTCTTCAGAAGCTTCTCCACTAATCCTTGAACTTTACAGGCAAATTGTGCAAAAAGGAGCATATCCAATCACAAAAATAGATGTTCCTGGCATAAGTTATCAGTACTTCAAGAATGCTTCTACTGAACAGCTAAAGCATCTGCCAGAAATTGCCATCTATGAAATAAAGCAAATGGATGGCTGGATAGGAATTGGCGCAGCAAGAAACTTAAGAGAATTAAGCAATATAGATCCAAAAAAGATTTCTTTGCGAGGCAAAACAGTTCATCCAGTACATAAAGAAAGACTAAAGAAAAAGTGGGTTATTGTCCATTATCCAACAGCCGCATTTGCTCAAGAAGCAGAAATGTCACTTGTTGAATATGAAGACTTCGTGTATGGAGCATGCATCCAAGATTGGAAGAAAATAGGCAGAAAGATGGAAAAGCTTAGGAGAGTTCTTCAGAAGGCTGAAGAAATACGTGTAGTCGGAAAAGACACGGACATTAGCTTTAGTAATAAAGGAAGGGTATGGATCATAGATGATGGCGCATTTAATATGCCTGGTGGTGAAATCTTCACAGCCCCTGTTGAAACAACTGTTGAAGGCCACATAAAATTTGACATTCCTGCTGTATCTACAGGAAAAGAGTTACAAGGAGTTTACTTTGAATTCAGAAAGGGGAAGATTGTAAAGGCAACTGCAGAGAAAAACCAAGATTATCTACATGCACTTCTCAACACAGACAAAGGCTCAAGTTACATTGGAGAATGTGGAATAGGAACAAATTACAATATAAGGCGACATGTCAAACAAATCTTATTTGATGAAAAAATAGGAGGCACAGTACACTTCGCCATAGGCTCAGCCTACAAAGAATGCAGGGGCAAGAATGAATCTGCAGTGCATCTTGACTTTATCAAGGATTTAAGAAAGGGGGGCAAGATCTATGCTGATGGCAAGATTATCCAGAACAAAGGGAAGTTTGTGATTTAAGGGTTTAAAGAAAAGATTATTAAGTCTCAATCTTGGATAAAAGTATGAGAAGCAAACAGAAACAAATCAAGAAACTCAAAAAAGAGAACTCTTTTTTATTCATCGCAACTGGGATTATGTTTCTTCTTTTCCTAGCAGTAGTTTCTACAACTTTTAATCTTCAATCTAAAGTAGAAAGACAATCTGTAGAAAGGCCATTAGAACCATTGCAAGAAGAACAAAGGCCATCAGTCTTACAAGCTGGAATCGCAGACTTAAGTGAAGAAGCTATTCTGCTGAAAGTTCCTGCAGTTGACAGAGAAGGAAAGGGGGTTGTTACACTACTCGTAGTTGAGGCAAGAGAGGGGAATGGTAAAACACTTGTAGACATCGACAGCTTACTGTTCTTTACAGACACCCAAGAGAGCATTATAACTGCAAAAAAAGTTTCCTCTGATTTAACTGGCTTGAATCTAGAAAATTACGATTTAACCTATACACTTTACGCAGAAGCTGACAGCATAGGTGGACCAAGTGCAGGAGCTGCCTTAACAATTGCAACAATAGCTGCCCTACAAGATCTTGAATTAAGAGAAAATGTAATGATAACAGGAAGAATATTTTCTGATGGAAGAATAGGAGGAGTTTCAGCTATTTCTGCAAAAGCAGAGGCTGTAAAAAATGAAGGGGCCACTATCTTCTTAGTTCCAAAAGGACAAGGAAGTGAAACAACATTTGAAACGGAAAGAACTTGCAAAATGCAAGGGAACAATGAAGTGTGCACAATAGAAAAAATTCCTATTGAAAAAAATGTTGGAGAGGAAATTGGAATCGAAGTAATAGAAGTCTCAACTATTCAAGAAGCTTTAGAATATTTTATTGCGTAGTCCCTTTTTTCAGCAGCTATCTGTGGAAGTTGATGCAAGCAACTATTGTAAATCCGAGCATGTTTAACATAGTCCTTAATTATCCTAACTTTTCTTTTTAGACTGCTATCAGACCATTGCGCATATTCTTTTGAACTGCTTGCTCTAAGTAGCTGAGGAGTAATTTCATGCTCCACATTCCCCCAAACAATATCTTCCCCTTTTCTCTGCAATCTTGTCACTGCTAGATTAACAGGGCCATTACCTGCATTATATGAAAAGTAAACTAAACTCAGAAGGTCCTCTCTTCCTAATCCAGGATACTTTTCCTTCAGCATAGTGTAAGTTTTAGCAAAATACGCAAGAGAAGATTTTATTTGATCTCTCTTATTTCCACCATATTTAAGTTTAAGATCAACCCCCCATCTCTTTTTAAAATAAGTATTAGCGCTCTGTGTAGCTCCTTTACTCATTTGGCCAATTCCCTTACATCCACCAGTAGTCTTGGCATTAGGATTCAAATTAGATTCATTAATAAGATAAGGAATAACTTCTTCTTCCTTTATCCCAAAAGAATCACAAAAAAGATCAATTAAAGGTTCAAGTTCATACTTCTCAAGGTTTTGCATAGATAACAAGAATCTGTCCCTTGTATGTCTATCCTGAGACTCTACCTCACCAGCATAATCTGCTAGCTCCGTGTAATTTACATTTTCTCTCGCGACAACTCTTCCTTCTAGCGTATTGGAAGAAGATTGAGAGTATATTTCTTGATGTATAGAATCAGAGGCCTGATGAGAAGTGCTAGGAGAGAGGAGTAACGAAGCTGCAGCTAGAAAAGCCAGCTTTGAGCTTCTGGATCTTGATCCTGGCTTGATCTTCGTGATCCTTCGTCTTGTTCTCTGATACTTCATTTTCCATGCTAAAAGAAGGCAGTAGAGATTTCATTCTACATCTCGCCGTCTTCAGTATTTCATGAGATGCTTCGGATTCGTCCATTTTACCTTCAAATTTTTGAGGATGAATTGTGTGACTCGAAAATATACAAAATTTACGCTTGTTCTAACAGAAGCATTATAATTTTAGCAAACAACACTTTATAAATCCTTCTATCTGTAATCACTAATAAGAGACTACAATATAGAAAGCGAAAGGAGACTATTCCTTCAACTCAAGAATAAGCATCTCATCTTTAAGGCCATATCTTTCAACATTCATATCAACTGGAATCAACTTAAAGTATGCCTTATCCTTTCCAAAAGCCTTTATCTCAATGCTATTCTGTAATTTATGTACAAAAATATCTTTAATATTCTTGACTCCTGGAAGTAAGATCTCATAAACAACTCTATCAGATAACCTCTTGACGTTAGACTTAGCTTCCTCTCTTGGCAGTTTCGCATATCTTTCAGCATCTTCTTTGCTTATTTTTCTTTTGATTACTGTTTTAGATTTTCTGCTTGCAGGATTTCCCATTTCTCCTATTCTTATCCTCGGAGTGCCATCTTCATTACTTATGCTAATACTAATTCCCCCTCTCTTAATCATTTTTTCTCCTAGATCATCCTCCCATAATTTATCGAGCTCTTGAGCCATGTCTTTTGTAAGTCTCTCGAAGATCTTGCTAAAGGGGAATGGAAGTTTTATTCTAGAAAACTCTGTAAATTCATCCTCGGGCATTCTCATCTCATCCTCCTTTAGATTAGCTCCACAAAAAGGACAATATCTATGATTTTTATTGGCTCTTCTGCCACACCCCTTACAATTAGTCTTTTGGAAAAACATTTTCAGCAAAAAGAAGCTTGAAAACTTTAAAAAGGTTTCCCTTAATACTTGGCATCAAAAAATTTTAATAGGAAGCATACCTTGCATAAGAAAAGAGGGAGAGAAATGGGAAAGACAGAAGAAGAGATTGTTAAGAGATTTAATATTGATATCAAAAAACTAGAAGACGAGCAGAAAAAGCTGGCAAAGCTTGTATCAGAAAAAGATATGATGAATTTTGAGGATGCTCAGTTTATTGCAGGAATAGATGCCATTACAGCTGGAAAGGATATTATCGCGAGTGCTGTAACCATAACTCCTGACTTAGAGATTGTTGAACAGAAATTTACAATAAAGAGGGCAGCATTTCCTTACTTGCCAGGATTTCTCGCTTATAGAGAACTGCCAGCTTTAATTAGCACTTACAGGAAATTGGAAACAAAGCCAGATGTAATTTTTGTTAGTGGCCATGGCCTCTCGCATCCAAGAAGTTGTGGTTTGGCATCCCATTTTGGTATTGCTATAGAAAGTGCAACGATTGGAATAGCAAAAAGTCTACTTGTTGGAGAACAAAAAGGAGATAAAGTTTACATTAACGGAAAAGAAAAAGGGAGATTGGTAGAAACAAAAAAGGGAAGCAAGCCAATAGTTGTAAGTGTGGGGCACGGCATGTCACTCAAGACAGCAGTAAAGTTAACAGAAAAATTTTCAAGAGAGCCCCATAAATTTCCAGAGCCACTTACACTAGCACATAAGTACGCAAACAAGATTAAGAGCGAGCTTGGGAAATAGTTTTAATCTCTTGTTTTCTCTCTATTTGAAAGCGCTAATAATCCAATGGCTAAGATGTCAGCTTCCCAAGGGCCTTCTTAAGAAGCTCCACAAAGAAGGAAAGGAAAAAGCTGAATATCCGGGTTCGACTCCCGGTTAGCGCACTCATACTAGAAATAGAGGTTATTTTGAAAGGGCATGTCTAAAAAAAAGGTAAATTATCGGATAGTGAAGGTCCCTGAAACAGAATCAGAGAAAGTAAAGAAAAGTCTGAATTATAGTGTAAAGGATGGAGCAGCTGCAGCAGCCCATGGAGGAGTAACTAATACTTACATGTCCCCATTTGCAATTGCACTAGGAGCAACTAATCAGCAAATCGGTTTATTAACCTCTATTGCAAATCTTTTAGCTCCGATATTTCAGCTTAGAGCATTAAAAAGTTTGCGCAAAGGAATAAGCAGAAAAAAGATTGTTCTCACCTGGGTATTGCTTCAATCTTTAATCTTAATTCCAATACTCTTAATCCCTTTTTTATTCGAAGAAAATAGAATTCCTATACTGATTTTCCTAGTTGTTATCTATACTATAATCTCACACTACCCAGGCCCTACTTGGGCATCTTGGATTGGAGATTTAGTTCCATCAAGAGCAAGGGGAGAATATTTTGGAAAGAGAAATAGAATAGCTGGCAGCATTGCTTTAGTTGTGACGATCCTCGCAGGAGTAGTTCTAAACCAATTCACAGATGATAAAGTCTTTCTTGGATTTGCACTTATCTTCTTCGCGGCAGTCTTATTCAGACTTATCTCCCTTTATTATCTATACCTAAAATATGAACCGGAGTTTGTAATAAACGGAGAAGAGAAATTTTCCCTAATCAAGTTTGTAAGAAAAATGAGGGGGACTAATTTTTCGAGATTTGTCCTATATGCCACATTCATGACACTTGCAGCAAGCATTTCAGGACCTTTCTTTGCAGTCTATATGTTGAAAAGCCTTCAATTTAGCTACTTGACTTTTTCAGCTGTAGTGAGTACTGGTTCGATTGGTAGCTTGCTAGTGATGGTTCATTGGGGGAAAGTCGCTGATAAATATGGAAATGTTTCCATTCTAAGGATTACTGGTTTTATCCTGCCATTATTACCGATACTTTGGATTTTTGCGAAAGGAAATCTTTACTTTATCTTGGCCATACAATTAATTGCAGGAATTGTGTGGAGCGGATTTAACCTTTCTGTTTTCAATTTCATAAATGATTCTTCAACTCAACAACAAAGAGCAACTTTCTTTACATATTTTAATATACTTAATGGAATTGGAATCTTTATTGGAGCGAATCTTGGTGGTTTCTTATCAAATTTCAGCATTCCGATATTCCCAGGATTTTTTGCCTCACCCTTCTTTACAGTATTCTTTATTTCAGGAATCTTAAGATTCATAAATTCTGTGATATTCCTTCCAAAAATAAAGGAGGTTAGACCAGTAGAAAGTGGAAAGCCACGCATAGAGTTCTTTGGGATAGAACCAATGGTAGGATTAGTCAGAAAAGCTGTCGTCGGAATTTACATTGGGAGCAGCAGGATAAGGAAAATAAGGTGGAGAAGGTGGTTTGGGACGATCTTCTACCATGACTTAGAAAAGTTACAACCTAAATAAGTAGAAGAAATAAATTTAAAAGTTTCCTTACACTTGTCTTTGCAAACAAATGATATCCAAAGACAAAGCATTTTACATCACAACTGCAATCGATTATCCTAGCTCTGCACCCCACTTAGGACATGCTTATGAGAAGATTTGTGCTGACTGCATAGCCAGATGGAAACGCTTGCAGGGATACGACGTATTCTTTCTAACAGGAACAGATGAACATGGCTTAAAGATTCAAAGAGCTGCTAAAAAGGCTAAGAAGAGTCCTCAAGAATTTGTTGATGAAATGTCGAAAAAGTTCAAGAATCTTTGCAAGGTTCTAAACATCTCAAATGATAGATTCATAAGAACTACTGAAAAAGTTCATGGAAAAGTTGCTCAAGCCATCTTAGAGAAAGTAAACAAAAAAGGGGATATCTACAAGGGAGAGTATGAAGGTCTTTACTGCATAGACTGCGAAACTTTCTATCTTGAGAAAGACTCTCTGAACTTAGAATGCCCTACTCATAAAAAGCCTCTTGAGAAGGTAAGAGAAGAAAGCTATTTCTTTAAGATGAGTAAGTATGAGAAGCAGATTATAGAGCATATAAAGAAAAATAAAAACTTTATTCTTCCAAAACATAAACAGGCGGAAATCCTAAATAGGCTAAAAGATGGCCTCAAGGATTTAAGTGTAAGTAGAACTCCCCTTAAATGGGGAATTCCAGTTCCTTTTAACAAAAAGCATACAATTTATGTTTGGTTTGATGCTCTCATCAACTATCTAAGTGGAATAGATTACAAAACAAAAACTTTCGAGAAATATTGGCCTGCCGACATTCATCTAATTGGAAAAGACATTCTGTGGCACCATACTGTGATTTGGGGATCTATGCTATCATCAGCAGGAATAAAGCTGCCAAAAACAGTTCTTGTTCATGGTTTCATTAATCTAAAAGGAGAAAAGTTAAGTAAGGCGGCTGGAAGAATAATCAACCCAATCAAACTAGTAGAAACATATGGGGCAGATGCTCTTAGATACTACATTCTAAAAGATATTGTCTTCGGAGAAGACGGAGACTTTTCAGAAGAAGGCTTGAAAGAAAGGAATAACGAACTGGCAGACAAGCTAGGTAATCTTGTAAGCAGATTAGAAGGCCTTGCAAAAAAGGCAGGGGAGATTAAAAAAACAACTCCAGACAAAAGGCTTATAGGAAAGCTCAAACTAAAAGAGATAGAAAAGAAGCTCGACAATTATGAGTTAGACAAAGCACTCCATCTAATCATTGAATTTGTAGACGAATGCAATAAGTATATACAGGAGAAGAAGGTATGGCAATTAAAAGGAAAAGAACTCAACAAAGCACTTTACACAATCGCAGATTCTTTAAGAGTTGCCTCCATTCTTTTACATCCCTTCATTCCGGAAGCTTCTGAAGAAATCCTTAATAGGTTAAAGGAAAAAAAGATCTCTCTTGAAAGAACAAAATTTGGCCTGCTTGGCAGCATAAAGATTAAAAAATCTGATGTTCTATTCAAAAAGGTAAAATGACGGAAAAAATTTCATTCAAAGATTGGCAGAAGCTCGATATCAGAGTTGCTCGAGTTAAATCTGTAGAGCTACATCCAAATGCAGATAAGCTTATTGTTCTCAAGGTAGATATTGGTTCTGAAGAGAAACAAATTGTTGCTGGCATTAAGGATTTCTACAATGAAAAAGAGCTGGAAGGCAAGCAGATAATCGTATTCACGAATCTCGAGCCTGCAAAGCTTAGAGGAGTTGAAAGTCAGGGAATGTTGCTTGCAGCTGTTGAGCGAGATTCAAAAGGAAAGGAACAGAAAGTTATTCTCCTGCAGCCTGAGAAAGAATGTAAAGAAGGCGCGAAAGTTGAGTAGTTATTTCTTATAGCAAGATCCTGTTTTTCCTCTAAGTATAAATTCAATACCATAACCTATTATTAAAACCACCCAAAAAATTATCCAGATAATTGACCATGAAAGATTTATCACTCCAAAAATGTTCAGTAAAGCTATTGCCCCTACACCCAAGAAACCAGGTCCTGTTATCTGACAGTGAATTCTTCCGCAGCTCTTATAATTCCAAATGCAAAGACCTCCAAGAATAAAGAAGAAGGCGGTCCAGAGAGTATTACTTATGTTGTCTTGTGTCAAAACGTCTGCTATTACAAAAACTCCTACAAGAACGAGCGCTAAAAAACAACCACTAGTGCCCGTAAAAATATCTTTTTTCATATCGATATTTGATGTGAGTAGTATAAGAATATATGGTCCCGCTGGGATTTGAACCCAGGACCTCTACATTATCAGTGTAGCGCTCTAACCAGACTGAGCCACGGGACCCACGCCCCGGGGCAGACTCGAACTGCCGACTTCACGGTCTCTGCTTACTTTTGGTTGAGCTTTTTCCAAAAGGGCATAACAGCCGTGCGCTCTACCACTGAGCTACCGAGGCATAGGCTAAAGAATAAAGAATATCTTTTAAAAGTTTTCAATTCCTCAAAAAATTAGAACTCAGGTCTTTAAGCTTCTTCTTCGCCTTCACCAGTGGCCTCTCCGCCCTCACCAGTGGCCTCTCCGCCCTCGGCCACTTCTTCAACATCCTCAACATAGCTAACATAAAGCCATCTATCTCTTACAATCCCTTGAACATTGGGATTACCTATTGTCACTTCATAGGTAACTTCTGAAAGTTCTCCTCCACTAGCAGCTTCTGGCATGGCAGTTACTTCCACTATCTGCCTTTCTTTTCCATTCTTACTAATTTTTGATTCTCCTTTCTGAGAGGCAGTTCTTTCGACATTCTGTTCTATAATGACCTCATACTGCAATTGAACTCCTTTTATGTCTGACCTTAGATCACTGCAAAGACTACAAGCTTTTATTCCATTCTTGTGAACCGTATAGCTCCCACCCCCTTCGAAGTATTCGAAAACTAATTTTACTGAATCGCCTTTCGAGGCCAAAAAAGAAGATTTTTCCTTCAAATCATCTCCATAATAAATGAAAAGTTTCACTGTTGTTTCAGATTCTATTACAACAGTCTTAGTCCCACTTACTTCTGTATAAGTTATATCTTCTAAAGATTCATCGGTGAAGGTCTCCGTTGCCGTGGCAAGAACTGTGTAGTGGAATTCTGTTCCGCCTAGAGTTGCTACAAAACTTGTCACTGCGGGAAATCCTTTGTAAACGCCAAAACCAATTACAAGCACTATTACAAGAAGTATAAAATACTTAACACCCTTACTAGAAACTTTTGGAACACCTACTGCAGAAGCGCCCGTACTAAATGGTGATTTTTTCCTTATGATTACTTCTACTCCGCTTTGCTCATCCATTTTCTTCTTTCTCTTTTTCTCTAAATGAAACTGAAAATATTTAAATCTTTCGATGCCCCTTTCTAAAAAATCTTTCTTTATGCTCTAGCCATTTGAATATTCTTCCATGCTTTGCTCCCCTCAAAAGAGCTTGAATAGCTTCTCTTGCAACTAAAACATCCTCAACTTTGCCAATAATTCCGATTTGGCTTTCTGAAACACAAATATCAATATCTCCAAGATGTTGAATTACCTTCTTTACATTTCCTTTTGTTCCTATCAATCTTCCCTTTATTTCTACCATCCTTGACTTGCTTTTCGCAAAATCTTTTATGTTGATTGTCTCAAAAACATAATCTGGATTTTTAAGCTGCAATGCCCCATCAACAGGAAATCCAAAGGAAA
>JACZVS010000023.1 GCA_022572525.1 Nanobdellota archaeon | reverse complement strand
AAGATAGCAGATTATTTTATAGGTTTGGAATCAGATAAAACTTTTGAAGAGTAAACGTTCCACTTCTTTCCACTTAGGTTCCAGCTAGCTCTTTTATATTGTTCCAACTTAAGACATGCAAGGCTTTGAGCCTGATGCCTGAAAGTCATGGCTTTTTGAATGATTTTCATACCAAGATCGGTGGGAAAATAGTGTTACCGAAAAGTTTAAATAGCGGTAACCTACTAGAGAATAATAACAAAAAGCCCTTGGCTAAGGGGTAAAATTTAGTAAAAAAACAAAAATGATGAAAGCTATTAAGTTGCCTTTATTCCTTATTATGGCATTAGTTATAGCAGTGACATTACCTAGCGTAACAGCAAACCATGAAGTGAAGATTGATGATGTTGTAATTAATAACATTGATGTCGTTGTTAATGGCAGTGTAAAAGAAAACATTGTTGTCGAAACAGGTGACACCTTGTTTATAACAGTTAAGATAGTAAACGACGGCAATAACACAATAGAAGATGTCAGTGTAGAAGCAGAGATTAAGGGTGTAGAAGCAGGGACTATAAGAGAAGAGACATCTCTTTTCGATGTAAAGTCTGGAAAGACTTATGCAAAGTCCTTCACACTTAAGATCCCAGCAGACATTGATCTTGATGGAAAGCTAAGCAAAGACTTCAAATTGAGAATAACTGTTTCTAACGGCGATGAAGACAAGAAAGACATTACTCTTACAATAGATAGAGTAAGACACAACACTCTTGTTTTGGATGTACAAACACCAAGAGAAGTTAATGCTGGTGAAACAGCATTAATCGAAGTAGCAGTACGAAACAGAGGAATGAAAGTTGAAGAGGATGTTTTTGTGAGAGCGAGCATTCCAGAGCTTGGAATAAGCAGACAGAAATTCCTTGGTGACTTAATTCCAATTGAAGGTGAAGACGAAAGTGGCAGAGAGTTCGATGATGACCTTTCAGACAAAGCACTAGCTTTCGTAAGACTAGAGATTCCAAGAGATGCTGCAAGTGGAGATTATACACTTAATGTGAGAGTCTTCTCTCTAGATGGTGTTGCTAAAGGAGAAATGGAAACAACCATAACTGTAAGAGGAAGAGCAACAACAACTACAGAAACAGAAGCAGTTGTTAGTGTAGATGCAACTTCTAGAACAGTAGCAAAAGGACAAGGAACTGTTTACAAAGTAACTGTAACAAGTCTTGGCGATAATGTACAGACATTTACTGCAGAGGTTGTAGGAGTAGACTTTGGTAGCTCAAGTGTAAACCCAGCAGTTCTGACATTAACACCTGGCTCAAGCGGAGAATTCAATGTATTTGTTTCGCCTGCTGAGACAGCAACTTCAGGAGCACACTCTTTTGTAGTTGTTGTGAGAGCTGATGGAGTGGTAATCGACACATTGAACTTGAACGCAGAAGTTACAGGAGCAGATGCTGTTAGTGGACTTACTCCGCTAGGCAGTAGCTTGGTAGTGGTTGCAATAGTTCTAGTAGTAATACTGATTATTCTAGCAATAATCATTGCAGTTGTCACAGGAAAAAGGAAAGAAGAAGCAGAAGAGAAACTATATTAATAAGCTAATTTAATTAGCTTTTTCTTTTTATTTTTCTAGTTTTTCATATTTTTCTTTTTGTTTTATAGACTCGAACAAGTGTTTTTTACTACAATAAAGTTTTTATATCCTTTACTTCTTATAGAATGATAAAAATGCGAGAAAAAAGGGCTAGAATAGTATTTTTAGCAGTCATCTTGACACTCTTAGTAGCTTCTCTGGCTGCTGTAAATGTAGAAGCACAAGGTTTTACTCTTACGAAAGACACCGCTGCATTAAACACATGTCCGGGTTCTACTCTACTGATTCAAACAACAGTAACTTCTCAGAGCGGAGGAACTTTTACAGTATCTCAAGAGGGAGCTGCTTCAAGGTTTTCGATTTCTGTCCCTCAAGGGTTTATTCTCTCGGCAGGAGAAAGTAAGATTATCTTCTCTTATGTTACTCCTCCTACTGTAACTCAACCAGGAATTTATGACTTAAAGATGATTGTCTCGTCTGGAGGGAATAGCAAGAGTGTAGAATATCCTGTTGCTGTAGAAGATTGTAGAGGGGTTTCTTTGCAAATAGAGCCACAACAAGAGATCTGTCCAGGAGAGGTTGCAACTTACTCTGTCGTGCTTAGAAATGAAGGAAGGTTTTCAGAAGATTATTCTATTGCTGTTGAAGGCCAGGCAGCTGAATGGGTGACTTTAAGTGATTCTTTCATAAGGCTAGCTGCAGGAGAACAGAAAGAGTTTTTCGCCTTTGTAACCCCCCCACTTGATAGAACAGGCGAGTTTGAGTTCACTGTAACAGCGGCTTCTACTTCAAGGGCATTCACAAGCGCATCTGCAAGTGTAAGAGTCTTGCCTTGCTATAACTATGATCTGAAAGCAGACAAAGCTCTTTATCAGCTTTGCGAGGCAGATGCTCTAGCAATTCCATTAATATTAGAGAATAAAGGAACTGTTTCAAATACCTACTCTTTAGACTTGGATGCTCCAGGATTTGCTACTCTTGAGATAGATACAGTAACCCTTTTGCCAGAAGCGAGTACAGTAGTCACTTTAATCCTTAATCCTCCTTTCACAACGGAAGGAGATTTTGCGACAAACGTCAATATTATAAGCGAGAGAGGACGGATAGCAAAAGTGCTGCCACTTATAACAAGAGTTGAGAGATGTTATGGAACGCAAGTTGAAATTCCTGTAGAGGCTATATCTGTATGCAATTCTTTTTCTGCAGAGCAGGAAGTTTTTATCAGAAATACTGGAAAGTTTGACAGCACATTCGCACTCACTATAGAAGGAGCAACATTTGTAAGTCTTGATAAAGGCTCTTTAAGCTTGCCAGCAGGAGCAGAAGAATCTCTTGTTCTTACACTCTCTCCACCAGCAGGGACTCCCGAAAGGAGTTTTGATATAAGAATTACTGCAACAGATGTTGTAAGCCAGGCTTCATCTTCAGATGATGTAAGAGTAACTACAATTTCAAGAGAGACATGCTTTTTGCCAGATATAACAGCTTCTCAACAGAGTATAGAAATAGCAAAAGATTCTGCTGCAGCTGTTTCATTCACGATTGAAAATAGGGGTTTGAGAGAAGTTTCATACATCATTGAGCTAAGCGGGAATGCACTTCCTTTTGCACAAGTAAATCCTTCTGCCCTCTCACTAATCCCGGCGCAAAGTGAAACAGTCTTTCTACATTTAGCACCGTCTGTCGCAATAGCAGAAGGAAATTACGAAATCATACTAACTGCAAGGGTTGAGGACTCACAAATCTCATCTTCAGAAAGCCTGAGCATAAATATCCTTCCGCAAGGAGAAGTGGTAATTTCTCCACCAACACCAACAGAAAAAGTAATAGAGAGAACCCCCCTTGATGCTGTAAAAGATCTTCTTAGAAGAGTAAGAGATTCTCTAAGAATGCTCTTTAGAGTTGAAGTTGCAGAAGTTGAAGAAATGCCAGAAGTTCCAGAAGAAGGAGAAGAAGTGGAAGTGGGAGAAGAAGAAAGTGAAGTGGAAAAGGATGGAGAGATAGAGGAAATTGAAGAGCCGGAAGAGATGCCAGCAGAAGGAATAAGTCTTCTTGATAGGATAAGAAACTTCTTTGCCAGATTAAGAGAGCCAACATCAACAGAAACAGTTGAGGAGGAAAGTGAAGAAGTAGAAGAGCAAGCAGAAGAAGAGCAAGAAGTTCCTGAAGAGGAGGGTGAGAAAGAAGTAGAAGGCGAAGTAGAGGAAACCGAAGAGGGCGAAGAACTAGTATCAAAAGTGGAAGAGGAAAGCACTCCTTCAATAACAGGCCTTTCAATTAGAAGTTTCTTTTCTAATTATACCTATCACACTGTATCCGCAATAATCTTAATCATCATCCTAATTATTATTGCAACAGGTTATTGGAAAAATATTGTGGATTTCTTTGTTGAAGAAGAGGAGACAAATACAAGAACAAGGAAAAATAATAAAAAGGCAAGAATCAGAAGATAGAATAATGTATACTCTAGGACAATAATGCTTAAATGCCCTTGGATTCTTTTATTTCTTTAATGGGGAAAATAAAACTAATTTTAGAAGACGGTACAACTTTTTCCGGGAAATCTTTCGGGGCTGAAAAATCTGTTTCTGGAGAAGTTGTGTTTAACACAGGAATGGTTGGCTATCCAGAGTCCTTAACAGATCCTTCATATCATGGACAGATTCTTGCATTAACATACCCCCTAATCGGAAATTATGGGGTGCCTCGCAACAAAATAGAAGAAGGACTAGTAAATAACTTCGAATCTGAGAAGATACATATCTCCTCTCTCATTATTTCTGATTATTCCCTTCAACACAGTCATTGGAGTGCCGTAAAGAGCTTGTCAGACTGGTTAAAAGAGCATGAAGTTCCAGGCATTTATGGAGTAGATACAAGAAAGTTAACAAAAAAATTAAGGGAGAAAGGAGTTATGCTCGGCAAAATTATTCATGAAAGCGATGACATTGAAATGCAAGATCCAAATAGGAGAAATCTTGTTGCAGAGGTGAGCATTAAAGAACCAATTGTTTACAAGAAGGGAGAGAAAAAAATTGTTCTAGTAGATTGTGGGGTTAAGAACAACATTATAAGAAATCTCCTAAAAAGAAATCTTACAGTAATAAGGGTTCCTTGGAATTACAATTTTCTAGAAGAAGTGAAGGACTTTCAGGGAGTAATTGTTTCTAATGGTCCTGGAGATCCCAAAATGGCAAAGGAGACTATTTCCAATATAAAAGAAGCAATGAAGAAGGAGATTCCTATATGGGGGATTTGTTTAGGCAATCAAATACTTGCCTTAGCTGCTGGAGCAGACACGTACAAACTTAAATATGGTCATAGAAGTCAAAATCAGCCCTGTATAGAGGTAGGAAGCAAGAGATGTTATATTACCTCTCAGAATCATGGTTACGCAGTCAATTCAAAAAGCCTTTCACCAGAATGGGAAGAATGGTTTGTTAATGCAAATGATAACACTAATGAAGGTATTAAGCATAAAAGCAAGCCATTTATTTCAATCCAATTTCACCCAGAGGCCTCTCCTGGCCCTGCAGATGCTGAATTTTTGTTTGATAAGATGATTGAGATGTTATAAAATGGAAAAGAATAATCTAAAAAAAGTATTGGTCTTAGGAAGTGGGGCATTAAAAATTGGAGAAGCAGGAGAATTCGATTACTCTGGAAGCCAAGGAATCAAAGCTTTAAAAGAAGAAGGTATTGAAATAGTTCTTGTTAATCCAAATATTGCCACTATACAAACATCTGAGCATTTAGCAGATAGAGTCTACTTCTTACCTGTGAATGTTGATTTTGTGTCAAAAGTTATCGAGAAAGAAAATCCTCAAGCTATCTTACTCTCTTTCGGAGGGCAAACTGCATTAAATTGCGGAGTGGAATTAGAGGATAAAGGAATCTTGAAAAAGTATGGTGTTAAAGTATTAGGGACCCCAATAGAGGCGATAAAAGATACAGAAGACAGGGAGAGGTTTGTAAAAAAACTAGAGGAAATTGACGTTAAAGTTCCCAAAAGCATTGCTGTTGAAAGTATTGTGGTAGCCTTGAATGCAGCTGAAAAGATTGGTTATCCTGTAATTGTCAGGGCAGCTTACACTTTAGGCGGAAAGGGTTCTGGAGTTGCACATAATAAAGAAGAACTTAACGAAATCTCAGAGAGAGCTCTCTCCTCGGCAAGACAAATCCTGATAGAAGAGTATCTAGAAAATTGGAAAGAAATTGAGTATGAAGTTGTAAGAGATAGCTTTGATAACTGCATTACTGTTTGTAACATGGAAAATGTTGATCCAATGGGTATTCATACAGGAGAGAGCATTGTGGTTGCTCCTTCACAAACACTTACAAATAACGAATATCACAAACTCAGACAGATTTCAATAGAAGTAATAAGGCATCTCGGTATTGTAGGGGAGTGCAACATACAATTTGCACTTGATCCAAAAAATGGTGATTACAAGATAATTGAAGTTAATGCACGACTAAGTAGATCTTCTGCATTGGCATCAAAAGCTACTGGTTATCCTCTCGCCTTTATTGCAGCAAAACTTGCTCTGGGTTACTCCCTAACAGAACTAAAGAATTCTATAACAAAGGTAACAGCAGCTTGCTTTGAGCCCGCATTGGATTACTGTGTCGTGAAAATTCCTAGATGGGATTTCCAAAAGTTTAGAAAAATAAAGGAAAGAATCGGAAGTGAGATGCAAAGTGTAGGAGAAGTTATGGCTATTGGAAGAAACTTCGAAGAAGCATTCCAGAAAGCGATCAGAATGCTTCAGGTAGGAATGTATGGGTTAGTTTGCAATAAATTTAGTGTTGTGAATATAGAAGATAGTATAAAAAATCCAACAGACAAAAGAATCTTTGTTATAGCAGAAGCACTAAAAAATGGTTTTACAATTGAAACTATCTCAGAACTCTCTGGCATAGATAAATGGTTTCTCTATAAATTTAATAATATTGTTGAGATGGAGAAGAAATTGAGAGAGCTTACAGAAGATATTCCAAAAAATTTATTATTGGAAGCAAAACAAAAGGGTTTCTCTGACGCACAGATAGGAATTGCATTACGCAAAAAGGAGAGTGAAGTAAGAGAGATAAGAAAAAAACATAACATAACTCCTGTAATTAAGCAAATAGACACTCTTGCAGCAGAGTACCCGGCAAAAACAAACTATCTTTACTTAACTTATAATGGAGAGGAAGACGATGTCTCCTTTGAAGATGCCGGAAGAAAAATAATTGTACTAGGAAGCGGTGCTTATAGCATAGGAAGCAGTGTGGAATTTGATTGGTGTTGTGTGAACTCTGTTCTAACGCTAAGAAAGCTTGGCTATTCTACAATAATGATTAATTATAACCCGGAAACAGTAAGTACCGATTATGATATGTGCGATCGCCTTTATTTTGATGAACTCAGTCATGAAAGAGTTCTAGACATTTATGAGAAAGAAAATCCTCGAGGAATAATCATCTCTATGGGTGGTCAGATTCCAAATAATTTAGCAATGAAGCTACACAATACAGGTGCAAATATTCTTGGGACATCTCCTTTAAGTATAGACAATGCAG
>JACZVS010000022.1 GCA_022572525.1 Nanobdellota archaeon | reverse complement strand
GAATCTTGATTAGCATATTTGCTGTCGCGTTCTTTAGGTCAGAGGGGTGTAAACTTCCTTCCCCATAAGCATTTTCCAGTTCTGAGTAGCTCTTAAAAGAGATATCTCCCCCATATTTTCTTTCTCTTTCGATCTTTAATTCTTTTCTCCATCCGAAAATAATGTGCTTGCAGATCTGTAACATTGTATTGTCTATAAGTTGCTTTTCCGGACAGAAAGCATTACTGATTTTCCTTTTGATTTCATCAGGATTTTCATCTATCATAATAGTAGTTTGTGGGAGAGAGGAAGACATTACTCTTATCGCTCCTTTTAAGCTAAGCATTGTGGCATGGTGGATAGCTATTGGTGTTTTTTTATATCCTATTTTAGATAATTCCTCCCGAGCCAGCATATGGAGTTTCCTTTGAGCAAAATCTCCAAAAGCAATATCTACATTAAGATGCTTCATATCGACTGTTTGCATTAGTGGATAAAGAAATTGAGATACATGAGGATCGTCATCCTTTCTCCCAACAAGATCCATACTTCTTTTAGCACGTAAATATCTAACTCTAAGTGAAAGCTTCATGACATCTTCGAAATATTCTGGTTTTAATTGAAAAGAAGAACCAAGAATAAGGTCTGCTTTTTTCATATTAACTCCAAGGGCCGCAAAGCCGGCTTCGTACAGTTTTGCGACTTTTCTTATTTTTTCCAAACTGCCTTT
Source organism: Nanobdellota archaeon (assembly GCA_022572525.1). Taxonomy (GTDB): domain Archaea; phylum Nanobdellota; class Nanobdellia; order Pacearchaeales; family UBA12030; genus JACZVS01. Next base: position 6,892 of record JACZVS010000022.1, on the reverse strand, counting down.
TTCATTTAAGAGGGCATGAAAATCTGCGAGTAAGATTTTTAGCTTGAGGCCGGCTTTCTGAAATTCTATATGTTTTTTAATGCCAATCAGGTACCCAATGTGGAAATTTGTGCCAGAAGGTTCAAAACCATGATACACAATAGGAGACTTTTTCTTTTCTAACAAAGAATGAAGCTCTTTCTCTGTAACTACCTCCTCCACCCCTCTTTTAATCAACTCAAACCTCTTTTGCACATCCATAATGTGAAGAGAGTATAACCAAATTTAAACCTTTCTCAAAACCTTTTTAAGGCATTTTTACCTTAGAGTATAAGAATGAGGAACCCAAGAGTAGCTCTCGTTTCAAGCTACGATCCAGATTGTGGGATAGGAGTTTACACTTGGATGCTTGCTACTGCTCTCAAAAAAGAAGGAGTAGAAACAGAGGTCATCACGAGAACAAAGGATAATCCAGATCCTAACTGGGGTATAGAAGTCCATAAAGTAGTAGATGTCAAGAATAGCCAGTGGCCAAAGATGTTGGCAAACTTTGTAAGAGCAAAGGGGTATGATGTTGTGCATGTTCAACATGAATATGCACTTTGGACAGAGTATGAGAATGAGGCAAGACGAGATCTCTGGAACAAAGATTTAATTAGATTTCTTGAAGTTTCTCCTGTGCCTGTTATTGTCACAGCTCATAGCGTTTACACAGTACAGGGAGAGCATCAAAACTGGTTTATGAGAGAGGCTAGCGAAAGAGCTGCCAACACAATAGTGCACGCTTACGTGCAAAGAGCTGCCCTTGCAAATAATTTAGGACTTACTGAAGGAGAGGTTGAAAGAAGATTTGAAGTCATTCCTCACTGGAGTAGAGAAGGAATAGAGTTAGACAAAGAGGAATGCAAAAAAGAATTTGGGTTAGAAGGCATTATAGTTGGCCACCCAACATTTATTCAGCCGAATAAAGGAACTCTTGAACTTGTAGAAGATATTTGGCCAAGGGTTTATGAGAGGACCTCTAAAAAAGGATTAGAGGTCAAACTTTTTATTACAGGAAAATATAGAGATCCTGCACATGAAGAATACTATGCCCAGGTTCAAAGAGCTATAGCAACTTCCCCTATAAGAGAAACTATTATGTTTAGAGAAGATATCCATCCAAGGAATGGAGAGGGGATAAGAAGAGCTATGTCTGCTTCTGACCTACTAGCATGGCCACATACAGAAGAAAGCACTTCTGGTAGTGTGCAGATGGGAATAGAATGTGGAGTTCCTTGTGTTGCGTCTGCAATTGAAGGCATGACAGAGCAAGTCGGAGGGATTAGTAGAAATGGCATCACTGTGCCTCCTGTGGGGGTTCTTGTAAATCCAAAAAACTATGAAAGATTTCCTGTTACCCTTGACTACTCTGCTTTTTCAGATGCGATATACCACTTAATTACGCATCCAGAAGAAAGGATTAAGTTCAGCAAAAATGCAGGGCAGAATGTAAGAGAATGGAGTGGATTAAGTGTCGTTGCTAAAAGGCACTTGGAAGTTTACAAGGCAGCTGTTCCTGCTTATGTAAGAGCATAAGAAATATAAGTTCCTCTTCTTTTCAATTCCATGCAAACTCGCCTGCTATTAAAAATCTCTCTTATAACTTCCCTCCTTGGGTTAATCCTACTTTTCTTTCTTTCAGAAAATCTCGAGCCGAAATTAATTTCAATAGAGGAGATAGATGAAAGGCTTTTTGATGAGTATGTAAAGATTTCCGGAGAGATTGTTGGAGTTAGGAAAACTACTGGCCTTTACATTCTTTCAATTCAAGATAGCACAGAAAAAATAGATGTTATTGTGTTTAAACAAAAGGAAAAATTTTCCTTTGAAAAAGGGACTCATGTAGAAGTAATCGGGAAAGTTGGTAAATTCAGGGGCAAGCTCCAGATAGAGGCAAATGAGATGAGGGAAAGGCGAGCTTCTTAATAACCACCACTTGATAGTTAAAATGGAACAGAGGATTTATAAATACTTTATTTCTATAGAATCATAGGTAATTTTAAGATGGGTAAGAATAAAATCACAACAGTTGTCGCAGGAATTCTTGCTGCAGGCGGTCTTAATTCTGCTTTCCCAGCACCTTCTGATTTAGAGAAAGTAGTTCAAGATGCTCAACCGTTGGTGGCAAGTGTTATTTTCGATCAAGAGATTTCCCCTTCTGGATATCAAGGCGCAGGAATTCTTGCTATAGGAGATACTGATGGAGATGGAATTGATGAGGTTATAGTTGGTTCTAGATATAAGATTCATGTTTTTAAACACACTGAAGAAGGTTTCAGAAAAGTGTTTACCTCTAAAGATTTAGGGGGAGACTATATTATGGGATTGCAGGTAGGTAAGTTTGATGACGGTAAGTATCCTGGTATTGCTGTTGGAGTTAATGGAATTAATGAAGGAAGAGTTCTAGTTATCAAGTATGAAGGAGATAATAACAAATACAATATTGTCTGGGAAAGTCCTAGAAACCACACAACTTCCCTTGCTACTTTAGACTTTAATGGAGATGGAATAGAAGAATTGATTTTCGGAGATAGAAGTTCCGGAAGAGTATTTGTGTATGGAAGCAATGGAGATAATTCTTGGGGGGAAATAGGGCACACAACCATCACTTCAGGATATATTCAGAATATTCAGGCAGGATTCATCGATAACGACAAATTGGGAGAGATAGTTGTCAGTAGTGAAGGAATTCCCGCAGTGTACATACTTGAGCAAAGTCAAAGTGGAAAGGAGTTCCCAATTGTTTGGGACAGTGGTAGAGACATCGCAAGCGCTTCTTGGCACAGTCTTGCAATTGGTGATTGGATTAAAGATGGATACACAGATTTAGTAGTTCCAAGCACAACCGAAAACTCGTTTTATGTTATTTCCCATGATGGAAAAGATAATGAGTATATTATAAATGAAAGTTTAACCACAAAATTGCCGGCAGGAAGATTAATCGGAGGAGCAACATTCGGAGATGTAAATGGAGATGGCAACTTAAATCTCCTGACATCTAGTCGGGGTAGTGGTGGAAAGGTGTTTGCATATGGATATTCTAACGGAAAAATTGAAAATACGTGGACATCAAGTAATTTTGCGGCGTCAACAAGCCAAGTAGTAATAGGAGATACTGATGGAGATGGATTGAGAGAGGCATGGGCAATAAGAGGCGATCGGTTAGTTGGTTATGAATTTAATTCTGTGAAAAAGTAATTCCTTTCCCAATATTTGTACAAAGTTTTAGTTGCAAGAAAATTTTATAAACTTTCATTAGCTTTTCTTAACATGAACCTCAAACGGTTAATCTATCCAACTCTTGCTGCTCTTGTTGTTGGGGCAACAAGTGGGCACCACATTGAATCAGATCGCATTGTTGAGAGTATTCAAAATGCAAAATCTGTGGAAATGGCTCAGGATACTAATTCTTACTATGCAAACAAAGCTCGAGAAGAGTTTTCTTGGGGAAAAGAAGTGAGAGAAGATTTATTCCTATCATATATTCTCCCGTTCAAGAGTACAGAAGAGCCTTATGAAAAAGGATCTAGAAAAATTCTTTACGAAATGGTTTCTCCAGTAGTAGCAGGGATTACAGACATTTCAGAAGCAGCAACAAAAATCAATAGGTGGGCATCAACCCAAGTAAGATTTATAGGAGATCTCGGAAATGAGTACAATAGGTTACACGGGAAATTTTTGGAAGAGGGGTTGTCTGACGAAGAACTAGAAAGAGCTGAAATAGTGGGAGAGAAACTTGAGAAGTGGAATAAGTTTACTAGTGAGAATGACAAGAAGTGGGGAGATATTGATTTAAGTATAAGTCAGATGTTAGAGGTAGGTTATGGTAGATGCGAAGAGCAGAGTACATTCGCAATTTTATCTATGCGTGCTGTATCAATTCCGACAAGGATGGTCTATATTCCTTGGTGGGTAGGGAAAGAAGGAGATAGTATCTCTAACAACCATGCATGGATAGAGGCTTGGTTTGAAGAGAGTTGGAATTATGCAGATGGATCTGCAATCTCAGAGTTTAATCAAAATTCAATTACTAGTAAGAAAAGGAATATGGGGAAAGTTTATGCTGTAAAGAGTAGCCAGAAAGGAAGAAGGAGTAAGATAGATGTTACAGAAAGGTATGTTCAAACAGGAGAGATAGAAGTCACACTCCTTAGAGAAGGTGATGTTGTCACAAATTATGATGTTTCCCTTCTCGGTTGGAATGACGGCGGATGGAAGAAATTAGAAGGAAGGAAGACAAATGAAAGTGGGACTGTTACTTTCGTCGCAGGGGCAGAGGGGCCTGAATACAGGGTCATGGTAGAGGGTATGCAGAGTGAAAAGATAGATTTAAAGATTGGAGATCATAGGAAAGTTTCGCTTGAAATAGCCTCTTAAGTTAATTCATGTTCCTTGAAATTCTAGTTGCAGCAATCATTGGCATTCTCGCGGGCATCCTCACAGGACTCTTTCCGGGAATTCATGTCAACTTGGTCGCTGTCGCAATTCTTGCAAGCGCTCCTTTCCTCTTGCAATATTTCCCGGCAATCATTATAGCATCCTTTCTTGTTGCAATGGCAATTGTGCATACATTTCTTGATACTATTCCTGCAATTTTTCTTGGAGTTCCGGAAGAAGAAACTGCCTTAAGTATTCTGCCAGGTCATGAGATGTTACTTAAAGGCAAAGGCTACGAGGCCATAAGATTAACAGTTATCGGAAGTCTTTTCGGCATCTTTATAATTTTGTTTATTTCTCCACTCTATTTACTCTTCCTGCCAAAATACTATCCAGCATTCCAAAATAGCATGGCTTACATCTTGATAGCAGTATCTGCATTCCTAATTTTACGAGATGATAAAAGGATGTTTGCCTTCATTCTTTTCATGCTCTCTGGAATTCTTGGAATTTTTACATTAAGTTTAGCAGTCATAAAGCAGCCCCTCTTCCCTTTGCTTAGTGGCTTATTTGGATCATCACTCTTAACAATAAGTTTCCTCAAGAGGGTCAAAATCCCAAAGCAAAACTTTAAAGTTGAAAAGAGGGTGAAAGGAACTTTCCATGCGTTATTTGCAAGCATAATTTCAGGAAGCCTTGTAAGTTTTCTTCCTGGCTTAGGAGCATCACAAGGAGCTGTTATAGGAAGTAGTTTTACAAAGCTTAACAGAAAGGCGTTCCTCATACTACTAGGAGCAATTTCAACGATAACAATGGGGCTAGGATTTACTGCTCTTTACGCAATCTCAAGACCGAGACATGGGGTTGCGGTTGCTATTGGGAAGCTTCCTAGAGTTTTTCACCTTAAACCATTTGCTCTTGCTGCTTGCAGTGATGTTGTTTGTTGGAGGGCTTTCAGTCTTTCTCACACTTGCATTTGCAAAACTCTTTGCTAGAAAAATATACAAATTCGATTATGGTAAACTCTCAATCTTTATCCTCTTGTTTATTGTTGTTCTATCTATTATTATATCGGGCTTCTACTCTTTGCCAATCTTGATAACAGGAACAGCAATAGGAATAATAGCGAGTATTCTTGGGGTTAGAAAGATGCATTTAATGGGCTGTTTGATTTTACCAGTAATAATCTTCTTTTTATTGTGAGAAAGAAAAAGGCCCACATAAAATGCGGGCCAAGGTTTTGAGCTAGTGCTCAAGAGTTACGAAGAAGTTATTTCCTTCTTCGTTTTGTGCTTTGAGAAGTTCTCTTTCGAGTCTTTCTCTTAACAGTTCTCTTAGCTTTAGCTCTTCGCTTAATAGCCATTTCCGAATTCACCTCCGGAACTAATTCCTCAACTTTTGACTCTGCAACTGAATGCAGAAAGTCAAGGAGTTAGATAAATTTTGTTACTATCTTAACTATAGAGTAGTATATAAACCTTTCGTTTAGGGAATATTTATAAGCTTTTCTGGAAAGGCTTTTAAATCTACCTATCCCAGCCACTGTTTCAAGGCAACTTGTTTTTCTTTTTCCCTACCAAAAACACTCTCTATTCTCCTTTTCAGTAGCTCTAGGCTTTGCCTAACATAGGCACTAACATCATAATTCTTTGCCAAATTCAGAGCTGAATCAAGATATTTCACTATTCCCCCTTCAGAAACTGTAAAAATGATTTTGCCTCCACAATTTGTGCAGTTTCCTGTTAAAGGAGGTCTCCTAAATTTTGTATTACATTTACTACACCTAAATTGTTGAGAGCTGAATTTCCTCATGTTTCCCTTTATGTCCCTGATAAAATGCCTTTCTATGATAAGTCTTGCAACATCATTTTCATCCACCGCTCTTATCTTCTCTGCAACTTCCATTTGTTTTGCGACTTTAGCATTCATCGTCTCTATTCTTTTATAAGCACTACAAGTCACTCCCATGTTAATGTTACTTATCTCATGCGTGTATTGTAAGCCTTTAACTTCTCCACCAAGTAAATCTCTAATCTGTGGCACTTTTATTTCTCTTGGAGATGCAAATTTCTCTGCCTTTGTATAAAGCTCTAAAGGGTATTCCTTACAAGATTCTATATCAAAAACCATGTCATCAACTTCTGTGGCTTTAATTCTTGCATTTAAAATGAGTGGGGCATCTTGTGTTGACCCTCGATGAGCAGGCAAGAACTGATGAGAGAAATTGATTAGGCAATCAAGAATCAACATTAAAGCGCATTCATCTCCATCACAATCCCTTCTCAAAGCAGCATGTAGCAATGGATGTGCGTAGAGTGCCTGTATCGAAGAAAAGCCAACAATCCTGCCTACAACTCCAACACTTGTGTGGGGGGAAAGAGCAACAACTAATTGTCCAACAAGATCATCTCTGGTTTTTACATTATAAAAAGGCCTTAAGCCATAGAATCTTACAAGGAGATTATCGATAAAGGCCGCAACTTTTACAAAATGG
>JACZVS010000021.1 GCA_022572525.1 Nanobdellota archaeon | reverse complement strand
GGGTATTCTACAACAGATTTAATAAATCAAATTATTGGAGCTTATAAGGGCAAATAGACAACATTTTTAAACCAAATATTATTCTAAAAAGTAAATGAAACTCTCAATAATAATACCAGTCTATAATGAAGAAAAAAGTATATTAGAAGTAATTAACAAAGTAAAGAGAGTTAAATTAGAAAATATAACAAAAGAAATAATTATCATAGACGACTTCTCAACTGATAATACAAAAGAAATTCTAACAAAATTAAAAGACTCTAGTTTAAAAATATTTTTTCATCAAAAAAATGTGGGGAAAGGGACTGCAATAAGGACAGGGCTTAAACATGCAACTGGAGATATAATCCTAATTCAGGATGCTGATCTGGAATATAATCCAATAGAATATGAAAAGTTGTTAAAACCAATTATAGAAAACAAAACAAAAGTTGTCTATGGATCGAGATTAAATGCAATTAAAAAAAACTTACAAAAAATGTACAAACTGCATTATCTTGGAAATTTATTTCTTACAATAATGACAAACATTCTATATGGAGCAAAGATAACTGATATGGAAACTGGTTACAAGGTATTCAGAAAAGAAGTCATAGAAAATATTAACCTAAAAGCAAAGCGTTTTGATTTTGAGCCGGAAATAACAGCAAAAATACTCAAGAAAGGCTATAAAATAACAGAAGTCCCGATTAATTTTATAGGAAGGGAATTTAATGAAGGGAAGAAGATAACATGGAAAGACGGGGTAAAGGCACTATACTATCTTATTAAATACAGATTTACCGATTAAAGATGCTGTCCATAATAATTCCAGCTTATAATGAAGAGAAAAGTATAAAAAAGACTATCAAGGCTGTGCTTTCTTCGAGATATGGTGGAAAGTTAAAGGTTTTTGTTGTGGATGATGGCTCTACAGATAATACAGCAAGAATTGTGAAGGAAATTGCAAGGGAGAATAAAAAAGTTAAGCTGTTGAGTAAGCTTAAAGGGGGAAAAGCTGATGCCGTTAATTTTGGAATTAAAAAGGCAAAGAGTGAATTAATTGCGGTTCTTGATGCAGACACTATACCAAAGAAGGATGTATTAGAAAAAGGGGTCAGATATTTTGAGAATCCTAAGATAATGGCGGTAACTTGTAGAACTGTTCCATCAAACAGAAATTCTTTTTTTGCTAAGATGCAATACACAGAATATGTTCTTCTTAGCTTTTTCAGAATTCTGTTAACATCTATGCACTCTTTACAAATAGTGCCTGCTTTTTCCATCTTCAGATCTAAGTTCTTTAAAAAATATGGAGGATTTGAAGTAGGAAATCTTACAGAAGATCTAGAGATGGGTTTGCGAATCAAAAAATACGGTTATGATGTGGCGTATGTTTCTGACTCTTATGCTACTACAATAGTGCCAGAAAAATTCAAAGATTTGAAAAGACAGAGGGTAAGATGGAGCTATGGTTTGATGCAGAATTTATACAAATACAAAAACTTATTTTCTCCACGTTACGGAGATCTAGGAATGTTTTTTATGCCAGCAATAGCTGTTGGAGTTTCAGTACTAATTTTTATTTTTTTCTACACTCTCTATCATCTTTCTTCTATAACAACCCAACAAATATCAAAATTAATGGGTGTTGGCTTGCCAGCTATTCTAGGTTCTCCAATAAATATCGATATTGCATTACTTATATCTGACCCAAGGATTATTTTAGGATTATTTGGATTTTTATTAGCCACGACATTCTTTTTTCTAGCTAAAACTCAGCTGAAAGAAAATCTAAGTTTTCTAAATTACTTACAGTATATATTTTTATATTCATGGCTCTTATCATTTTTTTATGTTATAACACTAGGTCACTTTTTAATTAAAAAACCTAGTTGGTAGCAGAGATGGATAAAACAAAGCCGAACACAAGTAAGTACATTGCCGCATTTAGTCTTACTACTCTTGTTTTTATTTCGGGAATCTTTTTAGGGAACTTTATTGCTCAAAGTGGATTAACAGACTTAAGGGAAAGTCAAGAAATCTTAAGAGCACAATTATTAGGACTAGATCTAAGAGACAGACTAATAACATCGCAGAATGTGTGCGAAGTTCCGATAAAGGATATTAGGGAAGGTAAGGTTGAACTTGGAAGAAGAGTAGAAGTACTTGAAAAAAGATTGGGAAAACTGAATCCAGAAGTTCTAAGGCAGAAGGAACTCTATCAGCTTATCGAGATTAAAACATTACTGCTTCTTGAGGAAAGGAAGGAACGGTGTGATGAAGATTACTCGATAATCCTTTTCTTTTATACAAATGAGGAAAATGATCCAAGGGGTTCTGACAAGAAAAGCCAAAACCAGGGAATTGTATTAAATGCCTTATACAACGGTTATCCAGACTACATTAATACTTTTTCTTTTGATATCAATACAGAGAACCCTGCATTAAGTACACTTAAGAGTATTCACAATATTAATTCAGTTCCAACCCTAGTAATAGATGGTAAAATCTACGAAGATTTTAAAGGATTTGAAGAACTTAAGGAACTTCTAGAATTAGAATAGCCATAAGCTTTTAAGAGAAAAGACTTATAAATTTAATTGAATTTAGGAAAATATGAACGAATGTGAGCTTTGTGGAAGTTTTGGAGGAATCATAGATGCTGTTTTTGAGGCAAGGCCTGTAGAAGTGTGTAGAGGCTGTGCAACCTTGCACAATGCGATAATCCTCGAGAAGCCATCTATAGAAAAGATAAAAGATGTTGAAAGAATTTTCTCGGTAAGAGAGAGATTAGAAGAAGCTTCTAAAGTAAGGGAAAGGGAGAAACAGAAACGAATTGAGGAGGCAGAAAAGAAAACTGCTTTTCCTGAAACTCTCTCCTATAAGTTGAGAAAGGAAAGGGAAAGGAGTGGATTAAGTAGAGAAAAACTTGCAGATGAGCTTGGTTCAACTGCAGAACAAGTTGAGAAGATAGAGGCAGGAGAGACTCCTTATCCGAATATCTTGAAGAGATATGAGCAGTTCTTTAAGAAGAAATTTGAAATCGAAGAAGAAAAAGAAGTTCCAGAAGAAGAAAAAGAAATAAGCTTTAAAGATACGAAACTAACACTAAGAGAATTAATGGAAAGGGCAAAAAGCCTTTTCACTGGCAGAAAATCCGGGGAAGTTGAAAGAGGGGAAGAGAGTGAGGGAAAAGTTTTAGAAGCTAAAGAAATAGGAGATGATAAGGATGAAATTAAAATTTATTGAACACAAGCAGAATGAAGTTAGACTTGAAATAGGGGATTTAACAATCTGTGAAATGTTGAGAAAAGAGCTTTGGGAAGATAAATCAATTATACAGGCATCTTACACTAGAAAACATCCAACGGAAAATCCAGTTCTGCATTTGCAAACAGAAGGCAAGAGTGCTAAGAAGGCCTTGCAAGATGCAATTAAGAGGCTTGAGAAGAAGAATGAAGACCTTGTCAAGACGTTTAAGGTAGCTATAAGATAATATTTATTAGATTTTTGAATTATGTTAATTTCTCTGGGAAAAAATCAATTCCAAAATCATCAACAATATGAACAATTTCGTACTCCCCTATAATCTCGAATCTGTTGCGCAGTTCCATAATGAATTTCTGGAGTTCTTTGACATCTTTAGTGTGTATTTCTATATCCAGATTCCACTTTCCTAATAATTTGAGTGTTGCTAGTACACCCGCCTTGCTTTTAATATAATTTAATAGGTCTTTCTCTTGTTCTATTTTCGAATTGTTATATTTTACAAAAATCTTAAATGACTGTTTATCAAAATGATGAAAATCAAAAAATGTTTTGTATCCTATGATGACTTTCTTATCTTCTAATTTGAGGATTCTATTTTTCGCAGCATTTCTTGTTAGACCAACTTTTTTGCCTATAGTTTCATAGGGTGTTCTGGAATCGTATTTTATAACCTGCAGAATTTTTTTATCTGTCTCATTTATTTTAATTTCATCAATATTTCTATGGATTACTACCTTCCTTCGATCTTTATTTCCGCTGAGAAAATAACCATAGTCATATAAGTCCATCTCCAAGATAACCATAGTATCATAACTTTGTATGATCTCTTTATTTTTTTGCAGGATTTTGGAAAAGACAGTCTCAAACTCATTTGAGTTCTTTGCGAAAATGTCTATAATCAAATCAAAGCTTCCTGAGATAAAGGCTACCCAAAAGGTTGGATATTCTGTAAATAATTCTTTAGCAAAATTCGAATAGACCTCTTCGCCCACATTTTTTAACCTTATATGGACTCGAAAAGAAGAATAGCCTAATCTACCAACATCCACAAGAGTGTAAAAGGCGTAAATTGATTTTTGAGAAACTAATTTGTTAACTCTGTATTCGGCAACTTGTCTGCTAATACCTACCTTTTTGGCCAGTTGTGAAATGGGTATATTGGCATTTCTATCTAATATATCAAGTATTCTCAGATTTTTCTTATCAAACTTTATTTTGACCATTCTTTTCTATTAGTCATAATTAGTATATAAATATTGCCATTTAGCAAAAAAATTGAAGGGAAGTTTTATTAAATTCTGGCACCACTAATAAGTCATGAAAAATACGGTTAGATTAACTGCTGGTGAGCAAGAATGGAAAGATTGGAAATGGCACCAAAGAAATAGTCTTAGCTCTAGTAGGCAGATCAAACGATATTTTCCTAATTTTCCAGACGAGGAGATAGAGACTATCGCCAAATATGAGAAAGAAATTAGGTGGGGGATTACTCCTTATACATTATCACTAATGGGTTTAGATGATCAAGGAAATCCATCTTCTTCAGACCCAATCGTCAGACAAACATTCCCAATTAGGGGCTTTAGTATTGACACCGCACTAGATAGCCATGACAGAGAAAACATAAATTGGGAACTTCCCGAAGAAATGCCAACTCCTATCCTTCAACACAAGTATACAAAAAAGGCATTATTTAGAATACCAAATTCTTGCCTCGGTTATTGTGGTTTTTGCTTTGAAGTAGGAAGGGTTGGAGATAAACAATCTAAAAAAGAATCTGTGAATGATCTTTTATGGGAAAAATCAATTGAGTACATAGAACAGCATCCAGAGATTGTTGAAGTTATTTTAAGTGGCGGAGAGCCATTGCTTTTAGATAATGAAAAGCTAGAAAGCAAATTAGCAGATGTCAGAGCCATACCACACATAAGATCAGTGAGAATACATACAAGAGCATTAACGTTCAATCCATATAGATTCGATGATGGTTTAGTTGATATGTTAAAAAGGCATAGAGTAACTGAACTTGGAGTTCATATGTGCCATCCAAATGAACTAACTGATAGTGTGAAAGAAGCTCTTGATAAATTCGAAGAAATAGGATATGGGGGCATATTAAAGATGGGTCAGATTCCTTTGCTTAAAGGGATAAATAACGATCCTGATGTTCTAGAAGAGTTGTTTATGAGAATGTATGCTGATTTCGGAATTAAACCTTATTACCTGATACACAGTATCCCTTGGAGTCCTGGAGCTAACCAATTTAGAACAAGCGTTAAAGAGGGAGTTCGACTAATGAATTCTATGAAGAGGCATATCCCGAATGTAGCTATGCCAGAATACATTATTGTTCACCATAAAGGAAAACATACCGTGCCATTAGAAGAAAATGGAACACCTGAATTTCAATATGGGTCTAATGATGCAGGGCATCCGGTCATAAAGTTCAAAAATTGGAAGGGGAAGTGGGAAACATACTTAGATGGAAGGTCTTAGATATTACAAGTAAGATAATCAAGACAATATTTTTAAATGCATTTCTTCTAAGCAACGTATGCTTGGAAAATTGAGGCGTTTTTGGAAATGGCTTTGGAATTCAAATAGTCTTCTTAGTTGGATAGTCTCATTTTTGTTTGCATTCATAATTGTAAGATTTATCTTCTACCCTTTCCTAGGATTACTTCTTGGAACTTCTCTCCCCCTTGTAGTAGTGGAAACTTGCAGCATGGAGCATTTTGACGAATTTGACAAATGGTGGAGCTCTCAAGAAGAGTTTTATGAAGAGTTTGATATAACAAAAGAGGATGCGAAAGATTGGCCTCTCAAAAATGGCTTGAATCAAGGAGACATTTCTGTAATAAAAAGGAAAGATTTTGATTCTCTCGAGATTGGAGAGGTTATAGTATTTAGGCCATCTTCTGATGAGCAGGCGATCATACACAGAATTGTTGGCATTGCAGAAGATGGAAGGAGTGTAGAAACAAAGGGAGATTCAAATGCAAGGCAATTACCAAATGGAAGAGAGGGGAATATTAAGCCTGAACAGATAGAGGGGGTGGCAATTCTTCGCGTCCCTGTTGTTGGCTGGATAAAGCTTGCTTTTGTAGGAACTGTTAAATGTTAAAGTGCTATAGTGCTAAAGCGGAAGGAAACCACAAAATTTTTAAATGACTGGAAGTTAAGGCTGGAGTAAAATGAAATTCTGTCCTAAGTGTGGAACTCTACTTGTACAAAAGAGAAAGTTGTTTGGATGCCCAAAGTGCAATTACACAGAGAAAGGGAAGGTTAAGATAGTTACAACAGAAAAATTTACTAGAACAGAAGGTGCGGGAGTTTTGAAAGAGAAAGAGAGTATAGTCATGCCCACCATAGGCATAGACTGCCCAAAGTGTGAGAATGAAGAAGCATATTTTTACACTGCACAAACAAGAGCTGGTGATGAAGCTGAAACTCAATTCTTTAACTGCACTAAATGCCACCATCGATGGAGAAAGTATACTTAACGATTCTTAACGATTGCTTAATTTGCACCACCGATAGATTTAAATTTAATGAAAATTAGTTTAGTTTATAAAAGAGGAAAATGGCCGAATTCATAATATTTCCTGTAATTGTATGGGGAATACTTGTTGGTCTTTATGAGCTATTTGCTATTCATGCTGACGAGAGTTTTGTTGGCATGAGATGGTTAGGCCATGGTTTGCATGTAGCGGCTTTTGCTTTTCTCTTTATCTTTATTGTGATGAATGTTGAATGGGCCCTAAGCTTCTTCCCAACCTTGCAGAAGATTGGTTTTGTTTCAGCTGCAGGCTTCCTTCCAGTAAGAATCCTTGTAGGAATAATTGCTATGTTTAAGATACAAGCAGCGAGTATGATTGTAAAGGGTGGCAGGCTTGCTGCTAGAGGAATAGGAGAACATTTTATTCATACAGTAATTGCCGGTTTGCTGATCATTTTCAGCCCAGAAATAATGGGTGTGTTATGGCCTGTTGTGGCTAATTTACTGCCTTTTGGAAGATAACTACTATTCTTTTTTAATAAATCTGTAATAATTTTACTCTAAAACCATAAAGAAGCCATTTGATAGGACTTTTTTAAATCTTAGCTTTGAAGGCAAAGATATTTAAGATTTCTCCTCCTCATTAGAGAAGAAAATGAAAGTCACACTTGAGAAGCCTGTATTTTTTTCAGAGGTTATTGGAATAATCTCTGAATTAGTTAGTGAGATAACGATGAAATTCAACAGCGAAGGTCTAAAGATCGTTGCTATTGATCCAACAAATGCTGCAATGATGCTCTTCAAACTACCAGCAGCTGCCTTCTCGCATTATGAAGTTGAGAGAGAAGAGGGTATTGACATTAACTTAGATGATTTTAAGCAGGTTTTAAGGAGAGGAAAACAGGAAAGCCTTAGTTTAGAGACAAAAGAAGGCAAGCTTCTTGTGAATTTTGGAGAGGCAAAAAAGAGCTTCGTATTGTCCCTTCTTGATATAGAGGGAGAAGAGAGAAAAGAGCCAGAACTTAAATTTTCCATAAGCCTGAAAATTGATTCTTCGAAGTTTCAAGAGGCTGTTGATGATTGCAATGTTGTTTCTGATAGCATTCTTTTTAACATAGGAGAGAAAGGCTTTTTCTTAGATGCGAAAAGTTCTCTTCATTCAGCATCTGTTAAGCTTCTAAGTGAAACTTTCTCTGAAAGCGCAAAATCAAGATA
>JACZVS010000020.1 GCA_022572525.1 Nanobdellota archaeon | reverse complement strand
GCACTCCTGACTGCTCCATCCCGCTTTAGCATTATATTTACCTAGATTTTACTTTTAAATCTTACGAGAAAAAGATGGGCAGCAAAAACCTTTTATATTCTACACTCTCATGAATAATGCACTTTGGGTAAGGGGTTGAGTGTTCTTAAAAAGAGGCAATAAGAATGTCGATTGTGACTGAAACAGCGAAAGGCGGGGCTTTGGAGGTTAGAGTATCAAATATTGAAGATCCATCTCCAGAAGTAATTTCAAAGGCTTTATTGACTGCTCCTGTTCCAGCGATGCCGTGGTTGGAAAGGGAAGTCATGGAAATCCCAATTGATCGTGATTACCTTGTTTTCTTAGGTGCTGATTTTGATTATGATGGCCTTAGTGTGGAAAGATATCTCTATAGGTGTGTAACCAATAGGACAGCTCCAAATTCAGAGATAAGGGTCATGTATTGTGGAAAGATTGATGCTTTTATCCATAATCCCTACGAGACTTTAATCAACTCTTATGTGGTACCTATAGATGCTACAAGGGAAATAGCCACATATGGTTTAGTAATGGGGTGGAAAATGCGTAGAGTGTGTGTTGATTTAGAGCCGTTAACCCTTCCAGAATTCCTAAGAGAGGGCCAATATATTGTGAATCTTAATTCCTTGATAAAAAAAGGATATAGGGTCACTGAGGGCAGAGTTAGTTTAACAGAAGATAGAAGCGTTGTGTTAGGGATTAATAGAGATGGGCTTGCTCTTTATCTTAGAAATGGTGTCCATGACTCATCGAATCCTGAAGGCGCTGCTGAATTTCTCGAATGGTTTGGCCAACTGGAGAAACAATTTACTCTTCCTCTTGATCCTTGAATTCTTCTAACATAAAAATGACAACAAAAAAGAGGATCAGAACAACCCATGTCAGTGAGAGGGTCAAAATCCTGACTACTTTGCTAGTAATTTCAATAGCAATCATTATACTCTTTCTGCTGTTTATCTTCTTATTTTTCCCGAAATCTACTCAGATCTTAGAGCTTTATTCTCCGCCTCTTTTAGGATATGAGAGAGTTGATATAAGTGTCTCACTTCCAAATACAATCATCCTGACTTCTGGCTGCTTACAGTTAACTGCATCTACAACCATAGAGCAAACAGAAAGCATTCTTAGGGCTTTGGAAAAGAAAGAAGCCTTTAGGCCAAATGCTCATGACCTTTCCAAATTTATCTTCGAGGAGTTTGAACTAGAAGTAATTGCAGTTAAAATTGAAGAGCTTAGAGATGGAACATATTACTCTAAACTTGTGCTGCAGCAAGGCAATAAAGTGCTCAATTTAGATGCGAGGCCTTCGGATGCGATTGCAATAGCATTAAGGGTAGATAAGCCAATCTATATCAAGAAAGCTCTTCTTGAAAATGTCGCAAGAAATATCTGTTAGATCTTTTTATAGCCAAGTTTTTTCAATTCTTCATCGATGTCCTCATAGCTTTTCCCGCATAACATGCCACCTGCAGCAAATTCTTTATGTGTAACCTCAACTAAGCAGAAATCAGACATCTCGAATTTATTCTTTTCATCTTCTGATGGAAATTCAAAGTCAATTAGCACTAGTCCTTTTAATTTTCCTTGAAATACATCAATTTCAGCAATATTTCCTTGCCATGGATAGCGATAACGGATTTTATGGGTGCGTTTTCCTTCTAATCTGCTGTTGAGTTCTTCAAACTCTCCTTCTGTCAGGGTTGTGGTTTCCTCTTTTTGTTGTGACGCATCGCCTTTTATCGGAGTTTTTTTAGTTATCTCATACTTTTCTCCATTTTTTCTGATCCTAAGATTAGGATGTCTAGAGGATGTTGGAAGATAGATATCAAGGATCTCCTTACTTTCACATTTCTTTAATCCTTCTGGCAAGTATTTTGCTAAATAAGTCTTTTCTAACTCTATCATCTTGTCTGAGAGCGAATAATTTATATAAAGGTTTTTAAAATTCATCTCTCTTCTTTTTTCATGCCGAGGTGGCCCAGCGGTACGGCGCAGGATTGCTAATCCTGTTTCCTCACGGATTCCCGGGTTCGAATCCCGGCCTCGGCGTTTTCGGTATCCGAACAATATATGTTTATGTTAATCTATAAAAATGGAAGAGGAAGCAAATTGCGTTAGATGTGGGAAATTTAAGAACACATTAGAATCGGAAGACGGAAGAGTTTGTGATAATTGTATAATGAGAGATCTGAAGAAGTTGACAACGAAAAGTGAGTTAGATGATCTTGAAAGAATGAAGTGAGTTCTTTTAGATACTAAATCCAGACTTTTATCTTGCTTTCAAAGATAAATTTAAGAAGATACTTGGTTTTAATTAAACTGCTGAGTGTTCAACATCACAAAACCCCCGGCCTCGGCGTTTATCATGAATCAAAAAGCAAGTCAAAAAATAATCTTGTCATTCATATTTCTATTCATACTCCTAGCAGTCTTCTTTTTCTTTAGAACCAAAGATTTTTCTCAATTTATGCCTGAAGGTGAACCAACAGTAAAAATCAACAACAAAGTAATCTGGGTAGAAGTAGCTGATTCAGCGGTAGAAAGACAAAAAGGCTTAATGTTTCGAGAAAGCCTTTTAGTAAATAATGGCATGCTCTTTATTTTTGAAGAGGAGCAAGAAATAGCATTTTGGATGAAAAATACTCTTATTCCTTTAGATATGCTCTTTATTGACAAAGACCTTGAAATTGTCTACATTGAGAAGGGTGCGCAGCCATGCAAAGCAGATCCTTGTCAGACATATCCTTCAAGTAGGCCTGCAAAATATGTTTTAGAGGTTAATGCTGGCTATACAGAAATACATGGGATTAATATTGGAGATATTGTTGAGATAAACATCTAAACATAAAACAAAACAAAAATAAAAGAAACCTATCTTCTTACAGCAGCTCTCGCCTCTTTTTTCAAGTCAACTCCAAGCTCTCTCAAGGACTTGATATGAGCCATCATTAAGCTATTAACAGCAGTTAGCATCTTTACAAGCTCTCTCCGCTCAGCCATTAATGTTGTTAAAGCTCCTTTATGGAATGCAATCTTTTCTTTATCAACTTTCATTTTAGGACCTAAGAAGTAATTCTCTTTAGTGGTTCATTTTTATATAAAGGTTTCGTCCCAGCCAAGTGCCTGTTCTTAAAATCCTCGAGAAAGCCTAAAGAAAATAAACCATATGAGTAAGAATGCAGCAAAAATAATGAGCCAGATCCAGAACATTCCTGGTGAGGAAAAGAAGCCAAAAGGAATAGGACCGATAAATCCTCCGGCAGCTATATCTACTTTACCTTTGAATGCTCCAGAAAAAGCAGAGATTATTATGAACATAATACCTAGGAAAAGTAACACAAGTCCGATTGGAAGGAATGGAAAAGCCATTTTCTTTTTCTTCATTTTACACTTCATGCACGCTTATCTCGCTTGAAGTGGCAGCCTTGTCATCCTTATACTTCCATTTTGCATGTCCAAAGTGTATGAGGAGATCTACTTTTGGCTCAACTCTGTCAATACCAATAGGAAGATCGCAAGCTCCAAAAGTAGGACCTACCCAGATTAAACACTTTGCCTTTGTCTCCTTTTCAATAAGATCTGCTATCTCAGTTGCTTTGGCTGCTAATCCTCTGGGAAATTGAATGCATACAAGCTTTGCTTGCTCCTCTTCAATCATAGAAAGAACTTTATCTAATTCAAGCTCATATTCACTTTCAATACTGATTTTCTTCCTTGCCTTGACTTCCTGTGCCATTCTCTATGCTTGCGAGCAAGTTTTTTATACTTTTCCATCTTCGCAGAAATATGAACAAGGAAGAGGAACTCTACAGGCTTCTAGGGAAGATTCCAAATGGCAAGATTACAACTTATAAAGCAATTGCAGCCGCATGCGGCATTTCAGCAAGAAAGGCTGGTTCCATCCTTTCAAAAAATCCTAATCCTATTATTGTGCCTTGCCATAGGGTTGTGAGAGCTGATGGAAAGATTGGAGGATATACTTGGAAAGGGAAGATTGATTCAAATAGGAAGATCTTTTTACTCAGAAAAGAAGGAACCCAAATTAAGAAAAATAAGGTTCTTGATTTTGAAAGCAAGCTTGTAAGATTCTAGTTACCAGCGTCCGCGATGCCTGTATGGTGGGGAGTCATTATAGTAATGCCATCTACCATGGTCTATTCCTAATCCAATATGGCCACTAAAATGTCTCCGTCCTAAGTCGTAATGTTGTAAGCCATGCAAGGAAGGATTCCTTCCAGTTCCGAATGCATGCCCTAACATGTGATCAAAGCCTAAATCCAGGTGTCCGAAAAAATGCTCTCTTTCTAATGCTCCATGAACTCTTCCATGCCTGAATTGGTAGCCAAAATCACGATGGTGTCCATATCCATGATGACCAAGGTCGTGATGACTAAAACCTCTCTGCCTATGGAATCTTTGTCCAGCCTCAGCATCTTGGGTGCTTAACGCAATTGTAGCAACAGCAACAAGCGAAGTCAGTCCTGCTTTTAAGATTCGCCCAACTTTTTCCATTTTATTTATAAGTTTAAATTATATATATATTTTTCCATTAAACAGGCTTTGCACATTAAGTAGTTCTTGCACAAAAAGTAATTATGTTTTTAGCTTAGAACCACAATTTCTCTAACTCTTCCATTGTGAGTTGTATATGTGAGCTTTTTATGTTCTTTAAAACCAATTTTTTGAAACTTGGATTTCCAATCATCATAATAGAATTTAGCTAGAATAAATCCTTTGGGAGTATTGTAGATAGTACCCTTTGCTGGATTATCTAATATAATCTTGCCTTTCTCAGAAAGCATATTTTTGGCCTTTTTTAGAATAAATTCTTGGTTTTTTTGTTCAAATTCAGTAATAACGCTCCAAGGAAAGAGAATTGTATCAAAACCTTTTCCCTGAAAATTCTCAAAGGAAATATGATGTAAAAATTTATTTTGATTTTTTTCCCCTTTTTTTCTCAGAATTTCTCTAAAGTATTCTAAATACTGTTTATGTTTATCAATGCCAACATAGTCGTAATCTTTCATGAGGAGTTTTCCTAATCTCCCAGTGCCGCATCCAACCTCGAGAATTTTTTCTCCATTAGTTAATAATTTTTTAATCTGGATTAAATCTGTCGGTGGAGATTCACCCAACCCCACTTTTTTTGCTTCTTTTTGGAGTTCAGATGGACTGATCGCATCATAAGGGTCTCCCATAAATAATTAAAAACTTTGAAATATAAAAAGTCTTCTTAATACTGACCCCGCACAAAAAGTGGTCTAGTTATTGTGCAAACCCCATTAAACAAGAGTTCTTGCTTCCTTGACATCTCTTTCTGTATGGATATGATGTTCCTTTACACTACTTAAATGCCCTTGGAGAAGGCCTCTTCTTGCAAGTGCTGGGAATACATTCTCTTCAAGACTACTCCCAGAATACTCAAGAATTTCGGGCTCTGCCGCGAAAAGCGGAGAGAAGACGAGATGATCTGCACTTTTCGCAGGTTTCTGCTGGAAATCAACAACTCTGCTTCCTTCCATCTTGACAACCCCTTTTTCTCTGGGCCTTGAGTGAGTTGTGAGCATGATAGTCACAATTCCATTTCCCTTTATATGAGAATTCCAGAGCTCATTTACATTCACTTTATTGAACAACAAATCCGCGAAAACAACCAGAAAACTTTTTTCTACCTTACCTTTCAAAAGCCTGAGTGAATCTGCTGTTCCAGCTGACTGCTTTTCCTCAACATAGTTAATTTTAACTCCATATGTGGATCCTTCTTTGAGTATTTCGAAAAGCCTTGTCAGAACTTTATGTCTTCCTATAATAAAAATCTCCTTAAAGCCGTCTTTTCTTAGCTTTTTGACAGCCTCCTCAATTAATGTTGAATTCTTAATTTGAACTGCAGGGGCATATTCCTTTCCTACTCGCAGCCTCTTCTCTTCTCCACCAGCAAGGATAACTGCAATCTTCTTTTCGCCTAGTGAACTCTGTAAGACATATTCAATTGCCTGACTTCTATTCTTGATGTTAATATTATCCACAAGTGAATCGATGTCTCTTATAACTTTCTCATTAATTGTTATAGAGATCTTCTTTTTCATCTAGGTAGGATAGAGGTAGGATATATAAGGATTGTTGTAGTAGAGTGTATGGAAAAGACGTTTAAGCTTTTCCTGCTATTAATACAAAGGCTAAGAAAATGAGAACCTATACACTTTATAGAGATTTCAGTGTAGAAGGAAGGGATATTTCTGGAGTGACTGGTGTTTATGATTCTTCTGATGAAGTACCTCTTTCAGATTCTTTAGTTACAGGAATCTCAAAACTTTGGAAGGAGATGTTGGAAGATGCTGGAAAAAGTGGTGGAGTTTTGTATAATGGGCAATTGGTAAATGTTAGGGGAGTTGAAGAGCCATTTGATAATCTTACAGCAATTGTTTTTGGCCCTGCTTGTTTCAGAGATTACATTACAATGAGAATTTTTTTAGACAGAACTAAGAATCCTGCTGATTATGGAATTTCAGATTCTGATTTAGAAATATCAAAACAATTTACTGTATTTAGTCCTTCCCCAATTGTATTTGCTGAAGATAAATTCATTATGGGAATTAAAGGACAAAAAGTCATCATTGGTACTGGCAATTTAGGTTTTCCTGGTGGTGGTTATACTGAAAGAGATAAAGATGCCTTTAAATCTAGAGGAATTTCATATCTGGCACCATTTGGCCTTATGGTAAGGAGGCAAGTTGTAAATGAGATTGGTACACCAGAGAATCTAATAAATAAAATCCAAGTATTGGAACTCGCTGGAAGTACGTATCCAGGGTCCCATAGAAGTACAGCTTTATTTTGTGCTGTTAACACAAGCGATTTAATTAGTGAAATCAAGAGAAGAAAGATTCAAGACAAACCATTAGAAGCGTGGGAACATAAAGGCCCTTACTGGTTTGTTCCTAAAGATCCAGATATTGTTTCTGCCTTGCTATCGGCTCAGGAAGATTTTGAGGGAGTTCCGCTATCTGACAAACATGCTTCTGCAATTGATGGTATAGGAGATACAAGGCTAATTAGAACTACAGGAAAGGCATGCTATGGCTTGTTCGCAATTGGCAGACATCTTTTCGGAGAAGATTGGTATCAAGATCAACTTGAAAAGCATAAAGATCATGTAAAGATTTCTTACGGAGAGGGAGCTTTTGAAAGAGTGGTAAGATAAAGTAGGATAAAGGTAAGATATTTAAGTATTATTGTGCTGGAGTATACTATCAAAAGAGAATATGAAAATCAGCGTTATCGGAACAGGTTATGTTGGAACTGTATTGGCAGCCTGTTTGGCGAAACTTGGGCATGAAGTTATGATTGTCGATATTGATGAGGAAAAAGTAAAGCAGATGAATGAAGGCAAAGCCACATTCTATGAAAAAGGCCTTAATGAATTGCTTCAAGAAGTTAAAACTAGAATAAAAGCAACAACGGATCTTAAAGATGCTGTAAGGCAGACAGAACTTACTTTCATCTGTGTTGGAACTCCAAGCAGGAAAGAGGGATATATTCATATGGAGCAAATTAAAGAGGCATGTCTTGAAATTGGATTAACTCTTCTCAGAAAACCAGGAAAGCATTATGTCGTGATTAAATCCACTGTTCTTCCAGGCACTTCTGATGAATGCATTAAAATTATTAGTGATGTTTCTGGGAAGAAATTTCCTGACGGATTTTCATTTGCATTTAATCCAGAATTTCTAAGAGAAGGTAATGCAATCCATGACATTTTCCATCAAGATAGAATAGTTCTCGGAAGCAGTGATAAGGAAATTGTTGAGAAGCTTAAAGAAATCTATAAAGACCTGAACTCTCCATATCTTGAGACTGACTTCAAGGAAGCAGAAATGATAAAATATGCTAATAACTCTTTCCTGGCAACTAAAATTTCCTTTATTAATGAAATAGGAAACATTTGCAAGAAACTTGGTATCGACACAAACATAGTTGCTAAGGGAATTGGCATGGACTGGAG
>JACZVS010000019.1 GCA_022572525.1 Nanobdellota archaeon | reverse complement strand
AGAAGACCGCCATAAATTCTCAAGACTTTTAGATACGCTCAAGATCGATCAGCCAGAATGGAATGAATTCACTAATCTAGATTCAGCAAAAACATTCGCCAAAAAGATAGGCTACCCTGTATTGATCAGGCCTTCTTATGTCTTAAGTGGATCTGCGATGAATGTTGCCTTAAACCAAGGAGATCTCGAAGCTTTTCTTCGAAAAGCTTCCATATTATCTGAAGACCACCCTGTTGTGTTAAGTAAATTCATAACAGAAGCAAAAGAGATAGAATTAGATGCTGTTGCATGTAATGGAGAAATAGTAACTTCTGCAATGATTGAGCATGTAGAAAATGCTGGCATACACTCTGGAGATTCCACGATGATCTTTCCTCCGCAAAAGCTTTATCTAGAGACCATAAGAAGGGCAAGAGAAATAGCCAAAAAAATTGCCGGTTCTCTAAAGATAAATGGGCCTTTCAATATACAATTTATTGCAAAAGATAATGAGCTAAAAGTTATTGAATGCAATTTAAGAGCATCAAGAAGCTTTCCATTTATTTCAAAAGTTTCAAAAGTTAACTTTGCAGAAATTGCAACAAAAGTAATACTCGGCGTGCAAGTTGAAAAGAGATCAACTCTTGATCTAGATTATGTGGGAGTTAAAGCTCCACAGTTTTCTTTCTCAAGACTAAAGGGAGCTGATCCAATACTTGGAGTAGAGATGGCCTCAACAGGAGAAGTCGCATGCTTTGGAGATGACGTTTACGAAGCATTTCTAAAAGCAATAATTTCTACTGGTAATAAGATTCCAAGAAGTAATGTTCTTCTCAGCCTTGGCGGGAAGAAAACAAAATACAAATTTCTTGAATCAGTTAAAAAGCTAAAAGAATTAAATTTCAATATTTATGCAACAGAGCATACTTCCATGTTCCTAAAAGAGAATGGGATAGAAAACGAGATGTTGCACAAAATCCATGAGAAAGATCTTACTGTTCTTGATTACATTAAGAATGGAAAACTAGATCTTGTAATAAATATCATAGTGAACCACAGTGAGAAAAAACTAGAAGACGAGTATCTGATAAGAAGGACCGCTGTAGAATTTGGAATCCCACTTCTTACAAACTTGCAGTTAGCCGACTTATTTGTAGAGAGCATTTCAAAGAAGAAGCAAGAAGATCTCAAGATAAAGGCTTGGGATGAGTATTCTTAACAAAGGCTTAAATATTTTTCCCACTAAGAAGAAGGTTGAGAGAATGGTTGAACTAAGAGCTAAGGAAAGGGCTGCAAGAGAAAGAGTTTGTTTAGCATTGGATACTTCTGATGCCGCAGCTGCAGTAACTCTTGCAAATGAATTATCGGCCTATGTTGGATTTTTTAAGGTTGGAAAAGAGTTGCATACTGCCGCAGCTGAGGAAGGTTTTCGGGTAGTGGATAGAATTAATGACACAACAATTCATGACATAACTTATGGTCGGAAGGGAAACATTTTCTTAGATTTAAAGTTTCATGATACAACTCCAACAGTTTACGGTGCTAGTAGAGCCGCAACAGTTCCAGCCGTCAGAATGTTCAGTATACACATAGAAGGAGGAAAAGAAATGTGTATGAATGCACTTGAGGGTGCTTATGAGGGAAAAGAAAGGTGGGTAATTGACAGGCCTAAAGTTATTGGTGTAACAGTTTTAACGAGTTTAGATGACGCCGATTTAGCAATTCAGGGTTTAAATGTTAAATATGATGATCTTGTTGCAAGAAGAACAGAGCTTGCAAGACAATGGAATCTTGATGGAGTTGTATGCCCTGCTAATAAAGCTGGGGGATTGGAAAAGCAGTTTGGTTCTGATTTTCTTTATGTAACACCCGGAATAGAGTGGGAAGGGAAGCACGGAGCTGGACAGAAGCAACTATACACTCCTGATAGAGCAGTTAGAGATTGCAGCAACTCAATACTTGTTATAGGAAGTGCAATAACAGAGGCAGAAGATAGGAAAGCAACTGCTTATGCTATACTTCAATCTATGGCTCAATATTTATAATCAGATATAAAATGGGAATAACTGAACTTGAAGAAAGATTGTTTGAACGTAATGCAAGAAGGATATGGAATGTAGGAGCGTTTGATTCAAATCACAAAGACCCATGGATCCTAAGAAGTAGAAAGATAAGTCCTGTGTATGTTAATTGCGGAGAATTCCAGAATTACCCTGTGGAATGGGAGGGAGTTATAGCAGACGTTTCAGAGTATCTTTCTAAATTTATGGAAGCCAATACTATAGACAGAATTTCTGGAGGAGAACTTAGAGATCTCCTCTTCTCTATACCTGTAGCACTTAGATTGGGATTGCCACACGTTACTATTAGGAAGGAAGCCAAGGGTTATGGTCTTAAAGATAGAATTGTTGGTAAAGTTAAGCAAGGAGAAAGAGTCCTGCCCGTTGCAGATTTAAGAACAACAGGAGAGAGTGAAATTTCATGGATAGAAGTGATAAGAGCGGCTGGAGGGGTAGTTGATTTTAGCTTTTCATATTTTGATAGACTCCAGGGGGGAGAAGCACTTCAAAAAGAAGGAGTAAAGAGTATTTCTCTTGTACAAATGACTGATGCTTTCTTCCGGATCGGAAGGCAAGAAGAGCGTCTTTCAATTTCTGGCTATAATGAACTTGGAAGCTACTTAAGTGATAAAGAAAAATGGGCGGTGAACTTCCTACGAGGAAATCCAGACTACATAAAACAGCACTTAACCGAATCTGTTTTAGATGGAAAGCTGAAGAATAGAGCTCCTATAATAAGAGTTCTAACTAAAGTATATCCGATGTTGAAGGAGGAATTTACTTCACAAGTTTGCGATTGGCTTGCAGAGCTTGGAGTTAATCATCCTGTTCCTGAAATTGGATATGAGCCTAAATAAAATAAATTTAAATATTTTTCCACACTATAGGATGAAAGGAAAAAATGGTTAAATGGGTTAAATGGATTGAGCAAACAGCCTTTACTGAAGGGCTTGAAAAGCCTGAGTTCTTTAGAAGAATTGTACGCCAAGCTGCTTATCGTCGTGCTGATGGAGACCCTGAACGTGTTCACGAGCTTGCATTAGAGGCATTAAACGAATTTGAAGGGGTTATGGAAAGAATTTCACCACAGTTTGATTTCCCGAATTTACATATTACTTTAGCAGGCCACGAAGTAATGCCTTTCGGCACTGCAGCTGGACTAGATAAAAATGGAGACGTTATTGGTCCACTTTCTCACATATTTGGATTTCAGGAAGTTGGAACAATCATTGTTCCTGAGAGGGCAGGAAATGCTAGGCCTAGGGTTGCTGTTGATGAGAAAAATGATGATTTGTACAATGCACAAGGGTTTCCTTCTCAAGGTCTTCCTTATGCTAAAAGAAAGTTACAGTCTTACAGAGAATCTGGAGGCAAAGGTGTTATCTTGGCAAGTATATGTGGTATTCCTCCTAATGCTGATAGTTTGGATGTAGCTTCCCAAGAAACAGAGACTCTTCTGAAAGAGCTTGATCGATATGTGGATGGTTATGTATGGAATTCGTTCTCTCCAAATACAGATGCATTAAGATTACTCAGAAAACCATCCACATTCAAAAGATACGCACAACGTGTGAAAGAAACTGCCCGCGACCGTCCAGCATTACTAAAAATAGGGCCGTATGATGATAGCCTTGAAAAAAGAACAGAAGCTCTTGAATTATCTGAAGCTTGGTTAGATGGCGGCGGAGATGGTTTAGTTGTTGTTAATACTTATATGGTGCCAAAGGAAAAAGTTCCTTCTGAAGATTGGGGTTATCCTTCTGCTGGTAGAAGTGGAAGATTTCTTCAAGAATACAGGCAAAGAGCAATCATAGATGCAAGAGCTGCCTTTCCAAATGCATTAATTATTGCAACAGGCGGAATAGATTCTGCAGATCAAGCATGGGCAGCATTTGAAGCAGGAGCAAATGCTCTAGAAGGCTATACACCCTACATATTTGGCGGCTTTGGCTTATTATTAGAGATGGCTAAAGGCGTTGAAGATAAACTTCGAGCTAGAGGCTACACTTCACTATCGGAATTTCAGGCTGAGAGTAGAAGAGGAACTGAAATTTTATAAGGTATTTCTATAATCAACAAAATGAGCAATACAATTATAGAAGGAAGATTTGTAACTCACGAAGATGAATTTTATGGCTATGTGGAGGTTAATGCTGCTGGTCTTATAGAGAAGGTAGTAAAAGGAGTGTCGGGAAATGTAACTCATAAATTCCCAGCGGAATTCATGATCTTTCCTGGTTTCATCGATATTCATGTTCATGCCAGAGAAGCTCCCTTTGATGAGCCTGGGCAAGACTGGAGTTACAAAGAAGACTTCAGGACAGCTTCAGAAGCTGCTATCAATGGCGGAATAACAGCTTTCATGGCGATGCCGAATGATCCTATTCCTACATCAACCCTTGAAGTGTATGAGAAAAAGAAACAGCTAGCTAAAAAATCTCTTGTTGATACTGTTCTATATTATGTTATCATGCCTGGTTCTAAGCCATTTGATATTAATGCACCGGCAAAAGTGTATCTGGGTAATAGTACAGGCAACTGTGGATTTGAGAGAGATGAAGATATAGATCCAGTTCTCTCGCAGAAGGGTTATAGGGGAAGATTTGTTGCATTTCATTGTGAATCTCCTAATGTTCTAAGAGCACATGAAGGAGCAGTCTCGCATGAAATGAGAAGGCCAAGAGAAGCTGAAATAAAAGGAGCGGCAGGTGCAATAAAGGCTACAGATGAAAATAGTTTTGACGGTCATATAACACATATTTCAACTATGGAGGCATTAGAGTTAAAAATAAGCGCCCGAAGAAGAGGAATAAAGGTGACAGCAGGAGTTACTCCAGGACATGTATATCCTGGACTTTTAAGCATAGACCGAAAAAAGAAGCAAGTAAATCCTCCTCTGAGGACATTAGACGACACCGAAGCACTAGAGTCTGGATTAAAAGAAGGACAAATAGAACTTCTTGAAACAGATCATGCTCCTCATACTATGGCAGATAAGGAGAAAGGAGCTTCAGGAATGCCCTATTTAGACACATTTGGATCATTCACAACATGGCTCCTTGATAGGGGCATGACCCCTCAAAGGCTAGCAGAGGTTGCAGCCTACAATCCTGGAAGGATTTTCAGCCGTTTCAGAGATGATAGATATGGAGAAATAAAAGAAGGTTATGTTGGTTCTTTTACTGTTATTAATCCTAATGCTCCAACGACGGTGACAAGAAGCATGTTGCGAACAAAATGCGGCTGGAGTCCCTTCGAAGGCCAGACTTTTCCGGGTAGAGTTGAAGCAACAATTGTTAGAGGGAATTACCATAGAACAAACTGGGTTAAAGCTTCAGGCTAACAACTTTAGAAGCTCCATTCTGCATGCTGACTCCATATAACTTGTCAGCTGCAAAGATCATTGCATCATTGTGTGTTATGCTTATGTATTGAGCTTTCTTCACATACTCCTTTATGAGAAGGGCAAGCCTTTCGCTGTTTCGTTTGTCAAGAGCAGCATCTACCTCATCTAAAAGATAGAAATGATGTGGCTTGTACTCCTGAATTGCAAATATAAATGATAAAGCGGTCAGAGACTTTTCTCCTCCACTCAGACTTCTTGTGTCGAGATATTTTCCCCTTCCAAGTTTGATTCGGATGTCAATTCCATATCCTTCTTTAAAAGGATTTTCCTTATTCTCTAGTTCAAGAAAAGCTTGCCCCTTGACAGCCAGCTTTGAAAAGATTCTAGTAAAGTTCTCTTCTATCGCTGTAAAAGTTTTCATAAACTCTTTTTTCTTTCTCTTGTCAATCTCAGTTATTACATTCAGAATTTCTCCTTTTTCTGATTCAAGCTTATTTGCCTTCTCGACAATTGAATCAAATTCGGCTTTGGCCTCTTCATAAACTTCAAGTGCCCTTAGATTTATTCCGCCAAGGCTCTCAAGCCTTTGCTGCTTACTTTGAATTTCTTGCTGCAACTTTTGCTCACTTTTTCTTACTGTTTTTGCCCTCTCAACAAATTTTTCATAAGGCTGAATTTCTTCCTTCAAGTTTCTTAGTGTTTCATCAATTCTGGCATTTTCAATCTCTATCTGCTTTAATCCGCTTTCTACTTGCCATTGCCTTTCTTCTTTCTTCTTAATTTCCTCTTCTTTCTCTCTAAGCTGCTTCTCAAGCTTGTTCCTTTTCTCAAAAAAATCTTTGAACCTTTTCTCAAAACCTTTTTCAAGCTCTTCTGTACTCCTCTCTTCTATTGAAACTCCTTGAAGTTGCTGATCTATCTCTTTAATCAGTTTGTTGAGTCTTTCATTCTCTTCTTTTCCTCTCTTCACAAGCAATTTTATCCTTGAAATCTCTCCCCCTATAATCCCACTCTCAATCTCAAGTTTTCTAACAGTCTCAAATTTTTGAGGCGATGCTAATGTATCTCTATTCTCTTTTACCCTTACAATTAGCTCTTTCAGAATTAAGCAAACATTCTCAATTGTCTCTAAGAAATTGACTAGTTCCTGTTTTTCTACTTTTCTTTCTCGCAAGTCTCTTATTTTTTTAATTAGATTATTTAATTTAACTAAATAAAAACTTGCAAGAAAATCAATTATTATTCCAACACCTAATAAAAAATCCTTAAAATTACTATCTGTATCATTTAATGTTAAACTAATCAATCCTCCTGTAAGAATTACGATAAAACCTAAAGCATATTTAAATTTTTTCCATTTCAAATTTAACTTTCTCCTTTAATATTTCAAAATTTTTATCCATCTATATTTTTTTATTCATAGTTATCAACCAATAAATCTTTATAATCAGCTAATAAATCAACAAATTTTTTAATGGTTTGGTCAAAGGTAAGCTCAGATTTACCCCCGGCAGCATTGGTGTGTCCTCCACCGTCAAAATGTTTTCTTGCCAGGTCATTTACCGAAAAATCACCCACAGAACGGAACGAAAGCCGGACCTCTTTTTTCCTTTCAGTGATCAAGGCGCCAAACACGATCCCTTTGATAGAGAGCGCATAATTTACCAATCCTTCGGTATCACCTGTTTTGACATTATATTTTTTCATCTCTGCTGCGTTAATGGAAATATAAGCGGTACTGTATTTTTTCAGCACCACAAGCTTGTCTTTTAACGCATAACCCAAAAATCTCAAGCGTTTTTCTGAATAGTTATCATAGATAAGTTTATGAACCTTTGTAATATTGATACCAATATCTATTAATTCTGCTATGATCAGATGAACCGCCTTAGAAGTGCTTGGATACCTGAATGAACCTGTATCTGTCATGATGCCGGCATAGAGACATTCACCAATATCGGTGGTAATAAGACTTTTATCACCAAAAAATTTAATAAGTTCAAAGACCAGTTCTGCTGTGGCTGAAGCTTTGTCATCCCATACCTGCAGGTCTGGAAATTTTTCAGGTTCAAGATGATGGTCTATTAGTATCTTTTTTCCCTTGACATTTCCCAGCATTTCTCCCATTTCATTGATACGGTTCAGGGAAGAAAAGTCGAGGCAAAAGATAATATCAACACTTTCTAACAGGCTTTGTATTTTGCTTTTTATTTTATCATTATAAATAAGTACCTCTTTGCTCCCTTGCATCCATTCCAGAAAGTCAGGAAAGTCGGAAGGTGAAATTACCTTGGCCTGGTGCCCCTTTTTTTGCAAATAATTTGATAACCCAAGCCCTGAACCAAGCGCATCAGCATCAGGGTTATGATGGATTATGATAGCAATATTTTTGGGCTGGCTTAATAATTGCCTTATAGTAGAAAGGTCTTTCATAACCACAGATTTTACAGATTTAGTATGAGCATAGCGTTCAACGCTTTTGCCTTTGCTCTGTGTACAGCGTCATACGCATAGAGTTGTA
Source organism: Nanobdellota archaeon (assembly GCA_022572525.1). Taxonomy (GTDB): domain Archaea; phylum Nanobdellota; class Nanobdellia; order Pacearchaeales; family UBA12030; genus JACZVS01. The sequence continues at coordinate 161 of JACZVS010000019.1, read as the reverse complement.
TGTTTTTTTACAGGAAAAAATTTTGCAAAGGTGGAAATATTTTGAAAAAGATCAAAGAATAAATTAATTTAGTTATTAGTTTGTTAGTTTTTAGTTATTGGTTTTAGTTTTTTGGTTTGCTCCATTGTCTAATATGCGAATTTTAAAAAACATTTAGTCTT
>JACZVS010000018.1 GCA_022572525.1 Nanobdellota archaeon | reverse complement strand
CCTGCCTCCCAAGTTTTTTTCCATAGCCTCTTTATGCGTAAGTAATCCCTTATTTGTACTAACAATTATAATTCCAAGATTTCTTGCTGGCAAGAATCTCCTGATATACTTGTCATAACTATCTCTCTTAACATTAAATCTCGGCTTTATCGCTCTACAATAATTAAAGGTTCCAAGCTCTATTTCAATAAATCCTCCCCTGCTATTTTTATTCTCCTTAAACGCCTTAATGTATTTCTGTTTTTTCAAAATCTCTAGGACAGAGAGCATAAGCTTATTAGACGGCCTGAATTCACATCTCACTTTCCTAACTCTCTTGTTGTTCAAGATGTGGTTCAACAAGCTTGCTAGATGATCGTATTGTACCATTTTCTTAAGTTATGAATATTTTTTGAATCCGATTTCTTTTGCAATCTCTCTAAAGCACTGCCTGCAAAGGTGAAGGCCATAAGAGCTTATGTGTGCGCCATATCTCCCGCATCTTATACATTTTCTTGCAGCTATTCCGAACTTTCTTTCCTTTGGCTTGTTATGTTTTAAGAATTTCCGGAGCTTCTCTGGCTTATTCTTAAGCTGCTTCAACGTTTTCCTCCAATCTGAAGCTGTCATTCTTCTGTTTCCTCCTCTCCTAGGTCGATGTTGAAATTTTTTTGAGCATATTCAATTATTTCTTGCTTGCTTACTCTATGCTTTTGTGGAATCTTTCCAGTCTTGATCTTCCTTTCAGCCACTCTGTAACCAGCCCTCTTAAAAGCAACAGCAACATCAAATCCGATAAGTCCAATCTCTCTCTGATAAGGAATAGAAGGAACCTGGATGTATTCTTTTATGCCAAAGCTAAATCCTCCATTATTGAACTGTCTCTTTTCAACTTTGTTATCAACTCCTTCTAACATTCTTGCCAGAATTTCTCTTGCTTTTTTCTTTCTAAGTGTGACTTTGCAGCCAATTGGCAGGCCTGGCCTTAGCTTGAATGCGGCAATTCTTTTCTTGGCAAGAGTCTGGATAGGTTTTCTGTCCGTGATCGCCTCTAACAAATTTATCGCCTTAAGCAACTTAGCTTCATCATTTCCTACAGCAATGTTCAATACAACCTTGTCCAGTTTGAGTTCTTTCATCTTATTTTTTTCATTCATTTGGCAGTGAAATTACAGGTTTTTCTTTTCCTATTATAAAAATATATCTCTTAGGAATATCGGTTTTCTTTGGCCCAATTTCGCAAATAGCCTTAGCCTTTTCTTTTTCTAGCTCAATCACTTTAGCAACACTCCCGATATATTTTCCTCCAAGAATATATGCAAGAGATCCTTTCTCAAACTTAAGATGGGAAGAAACACTATTCTTCTCCAAATCAATTACAAGAGTATCTCCAACTTTGTAATCTCCGGAAAGTAAATTTCTCCCATCATCTAAATTAATTTGTAACTTCTTGCCTTTCAGATAGGTCTTCCCAATAACTTTTGCAGGCTTGACCATTGCTTCCTTATCATCAATCACATGAAGAAACAGTTTTTTGTTCTTAAACAACATCCTAAAATTTTTCTTGATAGAGGGAAAAGAAACAACATCAAAAAGGCCAATAGGAAAAGACTTCTCCTTCATAACTTTGTTGTTAACTTTGATTCTGCCTGCATTAAGAATAAACTTTACTTCCTTTGTTGTCTTTGCAAATCCAAGGTGCTTTACAATTTCAGAAAGAGGCATTCCTCTCCCAAGTTGTCTTCCGGGCAGAGGCTTGGCTACATAAGTGCTTCCTTTCCTAGCAAGAGGCCATGTATTCGGCATGGCCAGCCTTTTTATGTAAGCCATTTTTCTGGTTTTTGGTTAAGATTTTTCCTAAAAAGGTTCTCACTTTTTGAGATTTCTCTCAAGAGCTTTTACTCTCTTTCTGTCCTCCAATTGCAATTCGGTTATCTGCAAGTTTGAAGGATCAAAATGAACATTTGCTTTTGTGCCATCTCTCTTAGCTACCTGTACTCCCTCTAAGTAGACCCTTAACTTTCCTAGGTTAAGAGAGCCAATCTTAGCACTTCTGCCTTTAAAGCGCCCCCTCAAAACCTTGACAGTATCTCCTTTTCTGAGGGGGAAATTCCTTCTTAAATATTTCCTCCTTAGATCTTTTTTCAAGTTTGAAGAGAAAAATTTCTTTTTAATATGAAGTGGAGCATTTGCCCTGTATTTCCTTTGCTTTGAAGGCCGCTTGCTTGCCTTCCCGCCTTTAGAAAATTTCTTTTCCATTTTAAAACTATAGAATTATGGATGCATTTTTAGCAACATTAGGCCATCTGTCAGAGACTTCCCTTGCTATTGGTCCTTTAATCAGAGTTCCTTTAGGATTTCCTTTAGCATCTTTGAGCAATGCAACAGCATTATCTGCAAATTTAATCCTCTCGCCAGTAATTCTTCGAAACTCTTTCCTTTGCCTCACAATAACAGCCTCAAAAACTTTGCCCTTCATCTTAGATTCACCTTTCCTGACAGAAATTTTAATGAGATCAGCAATTCCACAAGCAGGATTTCTGCCCTTAACGGTTTTACCTCTCCTTTTGATTCCAATAATCTTTACAATCTTTGCCCCGCTATTATCACAAGCGATAACCTTGCTTCCAATTGTTAATCCTCTCGCCTTCGCTTTTATTGGTTTCATTTTCAAATTTTGGATAAGACTTATAAATCTTAGCCCTCTACTAAGTAAAGAAAGAGATTTTTAAAGCTTATCATGGCAGGCGAAAACAAAAAACTCATCGTTATTGACCTGGATGGCACTCTCACACCAAGTAAATTTGACTTAGAGCCGGAAATGGCAGGAATGCTTGTAAAGCTTCTAGAGAAGAAGAAAGTCGCTGTTATTGGGGGAGGGGGCTACAAGCAGTTCCAGAATCAATTTATTGCTCATCTAAACTGTCCTGAACATCTGCTCGGCAACTTGTTCTTGTTCCCAACATGCTCTACAAGATTCTTTAGATACGAGAATGGAGAATGGAAAAAAGTATACGAGCAACCCCTTTCAAAAGAAGAAAAGGAAAAAATATTTGAAGCATTTGAAAAAACATTTAATGAAATTGGGTATCAGCATCCCGAAAAATTATATGGAGAGGTTATTGAAGATAGGATCTCGCAGATAACATTCTCTGCCCTAGGCCAGCAAACTCCTTTGCACCTTAAGAAGCAGTGGGATCCAGATGCAAGCAAGAGATTAAAGATGAAGGAAGTTTTGGACAAATTAATTCCAGAATTCGAAGTCAGAGTTGGTGGAACTACAAGCATAGATGTAACAAGGAAAGGAATTGACAAGGCTTACGGAATAGAACAGATAGAAAAGCATCTTGAAATCAAGAAAGAGCAGATGCTTTTTATTGGTGACGCATTATTCGAAGGTGGAAATGACTGGCCTGTGAAGAAGACAGGAGTTGAATGTATACAAGTGAATGGTCCTGAAGATACGATAAAAGTTATAGAGAAAATTCTGAAATAGATTAATATCCTACCAATAGGAACGAAGGTCTACAAAACCAAAGGTTTCAACTTTTTTCCATTCTTCCCCTTCTTTTACTGCTAGATTAAAATAATTAACCCACCCTTGCCATCCTATTAAATTTGAAGGTAAAAATTGTGGAACACCTCCAATAAGGGTGCCTATTGTAATATGTGGGTTATAATTATGTCTGAAATGTTCTGAATATACCCCCTTTATATTTGGGAGGCTTCTTCCAAGTTCACTTAAAATTTTATTGTGGAGAGACATTAAACCCCTTCCTTCCAGTTCAAGAATAAGAGAGCCTTCACCAACTTTCTTTACTTTTTTAATTCCTTTTTCTATAAAAGGTCTCCCATCTTCACTTAACTTTGTTAGAATACCGATTAAATTTCCCTTGTATTGTTCACCAATCTCTCCTCTAAACAATGTTGAGTGCAAGTCTTCCGGAGGAACTGGAATTAATCTTCCCTCAGTCTCAAGTTGTTCAGCAAATTTTTCTATTCTCTCCTTCAAACTATTAACTGGTTCAGTATAGATCAATAATTCCATTCAACATAAAGAGTAGAAGGATTTATTTGCTTTTCTACATTCTAAATAGATGAAAGCGAACGAGATCTAGTGTAGAAAAATTTATATCTAAGCAAGTATTTCTCTTTCTATGGGGTGGAATTTATACGAAAATAAGAAGTTCTTACCACCATTAAAGTTCTCTAATGGTAAGACGCAAGAAGATGTTGTAAATGAAGTCTTAGAATCAATTAGGAAGGGGTATAAAATTATTTTCATTAAAGGGGTATGTGGAACAGGAAAGTCTGCTATAGCGCTGAATGTTATAAAGGAAATAGGTAGAGGAAGCATAGTAGTGCCCGTTAAATCACTTCAAAGTCAATATATGGATGACTACACTAAAAGAATGTATCTCTTAACAAAAAAAGGGGAAAGAATGAAGATAAGTACTATCATGGGTAGGGGGAACTTTAAATGCGCTTATGGAGACTGCCCTGCAAATAACCCAGAGTTGCCTTGTACAATAGAAATAAAAGAAGATAACATTAATATTTTGCAGAGATATGTACGAGAGAATCCGTTGATTGACGATGATGATTTAAAACTTAAAAGCATGGGCAGATTTACCGTGGCTGCTGCAAGTCCTTATTGGAGCCCTTTGCTTTCTTCTGACAATTCTGCTAAATTCAAGAAAGTCGGAGAGTGTAAAGTTATGAGCTACGATGCAGTATCGAAGCAAAAATATTTTCTGCATTTAAGGAAATCCGGATGTGAGTTCTATGAACAGTATAAATCCTATATAGATGCGGATGCCATCATCTTTAACAGCAGGATGTATGAAATCGAAAATATCATTGGGAGAAAACCAGTAACAGATGTCGAAATTATAGATGAATGCGATAAATTTTTAGACGATTTAGGAAATGAAAAAAAGATTGACTTAGATTTTTTATCCTTAAAAATCTCACAAATTGCCAGTGTAGCACAAGGCAAGGCAAAAGAGGACTTATTTGAATTTAATGATCTTGTTTTGGGCGCAAAAAAAGAAGCGGAAAGGAAGATGGACAAAATATCTCTTCTAAAAGATATTAAGATGTCCAGCGTAATTAAAGAGCTGATCAACAACGACGCACTGCACGAATTTGATGATTTAGAAAGATATTTTGAAATTGCTCTTGCGTTTAAGTATTTCTTAGATGAAGTTTATGTTAGTTACAGTAAAGAAAAAGAATATACTGTTGCAACGTTGGTAACAATTAATCTGGAAAAAAGATTAAGGGAATTTTTAGACAAAAATAAAGTTTTCGTTATGATGTCCGGAACTATTCACAGCGAGGAAATCCTAAAAGAAGTTTTTGGACTGAATAATTTTAAAATTATTGAGGCTGAAACAAAACCTCCTGGAATAGTGAAAACAAAAACAACAGGATTAGAAAGAAATTTCAGATTTAAAGAGTTTAAAGAAGGTAAAGTAACAAGAGAAAGTTACTTGAGGGCGTTGGAGAAGTGCATAGAAGATGCTGAAAGGCCTGTTCTTGTTCAAATTAACGGCTTAAAAGATTTGCCCACAAAAAAAGAGAAAGAAAAATATAAGCTGACAATAAAAACCCAGGAAGAGTTAAAAAAAGAGAAAGAAAGATACAAAAAAGGAGAGCTGCTCGAAAAATTCAAGAAAGGAGAGGTAAATATTCTTTATGGCACTACATACAACAGGGGCGTTGACTTGCCAGGAAAAACCTGCAGAAGCATAGTTTTAACAAAATATCCTTATCCTGAAAGGAGCTCTTTATTTTGGAGAATTTTAGGAATGAGAGACAAAAATAAATTCAGAAAATTCTACTTCGATAAAGCTGAAAGAGAGTTTCTGCAAAGAATTTATAGGGGATTAAGAAGCGAAAACGATGAAATAACTCTCCTATCCCCAGACATTAAATGCTTTCAGGCATCGGCAGAATTGCTAAGGTATAAAGGGTTATGAGCGAGGTTGTTGGATGCGTTGGTTGGTTGGGGAAACATTTATTTGCCTTCTCTACATTAAAATAGATGGAAGAAGGGATTTATAAAATTGTAGTGTACAAAGATGGCCACGCTCCTGGCTCTAACTCTGAAGTGAAAGGAATTCATTATATCTCATTTAGAAACGATAAAGACGGAAATGGTATAGGTGAAGGAGTTATTCCTGAAGACATCGAAGAAAGAGAGTTCAGAAAAATTGATCCTGAACGTGATAGAGAATGTCTTGAATATGATCGTATAGAATCAGTGAATTTTCCCTTTCCACTAGAACATATGAAAATGTACTCTATTGCTCTATTTGTTTCTTGTTTGGACCTTAGTATTGCAAACAGTCTTCTAATGGAAGCAGGAGAGCCAATGAAAGATGAAGGAAAGGTTGTAATGATAGAAAGAATAAGGCCTCTTGAATCTTTATTGTCTGCGATTTAGCTTTACCTTCGGTAATGAGGGAAGATTTTTAAGGTTCTGATTCCTATGAATTATAAGGCTAAAATGGTGAACATTAAGTGGGGAATCGGAACTGCAGTTATCGGTTTGGCGACTATGATTCAAGGAGCATTTATGTTCCTTTCAAGCAAGATTGGCATGGTTCATGGATTATCTCCTACTGGAATAGGTTCTACATATGGGATGACTAATGTTGTTACAGGCATGTTTGTAAGTACTCTAGGAGTCATTTTGATATGGACAAGTAAGGAAAAATGAAGAAAGCACGCTTCGAGGAAGGAGATGAGCTCAAGGCCGAGGTGAGAAAGGGAGAGATTAGGCTGAGGAGAGGGTGATCCATACTGACTAATTAGACTTGTTTTTCTATTTCTTTTGGAATACTAGCTTAATCTTATGAGGCATTTATCATCAGAGAAACCTGTGCCGCAGCCTACTCATCATCATGGAACTTATCCAAATAATGGCAATATATTATTTATATTTATTAAAAATCGCTTTAATGGGTCTGTACAGCTTATAAACTTATTATTCACTATATACTAATAATATAACATAAATTATTATATCAAAAACTTGCTGAGTTATAATTAGTTAGGGCAATGGTGTCTCTGTTGCGATCTTTTTCCCATTCTATACTAGATAAATCCTGAGGCATTTATCATCAGAGAAACCTGTGCCGCAGCCTACTCATCATCATGGAACTTATCCAAATAATGGCAATTATAATTTATATAATATTTACAGAAAGATTTATAAAGATTTAATGGTTAAAGTTGGTATGAGATTCATAATGAAACTTGATGAAATAACCTATGTGGAGATTGAAGCCACAAATTTGTCTTCGGCAAGAGAAAAATATGAAGAACTAAGAAAAGAGCTAGATGGGGAAGACATTGATGTAGGTAAAGAAGAACATAAAGTTAGGATAAGGCCTCCAAAAGGTCTTTATGAGCATCTTACCAAGCTAAAAGAGGAAGGTTTTTTTGCGCAGCCACGTACACTCTCTGATATTAAGAACAAGCTGAAGGAATTTGCAGTGCATTATCCTTCATCAACCTTCCCCTCATATTTAAATCGCTTACTTGGAGAAAGAATTCTGCGCAGATTCAAACAAAAAAGTGGCAAGGGGGAAGTCTGGACATATGTCAATTACTAAAATGGCAAAAATAAGCAAAGATCTTTTGAGGAAACTAGTGGAAGAGGGATTTCTTGATAATGACAGACATGTGGAGGAAGTCGTCGAAAAACTTGACCAAAAAGGATTCAGCATCAGGGGAAAGAAAGTGGGATTAATTGGACAGCTTCTCACTTTTTTGTGTCAAGACAGTTTATTAGAAAGAAAAAAAGATGAAGGGGGTAGATGGGAATATAAAAAAGTTTAAAATGGATGAAGAAATTAAAAAAGAATTTGAAAAAGTCTGGGAAAGAATCCGTAAAATCGAAGAAGGAAAAGATATTGAAGAGGCACCTGTTGAGGATAGAAAAAGGAAGAAATCCTTGAGGGAATTATTTTTAGAATTTAATTTTAAAAGCGATCCAGAAATAACGTTGTTCATTATGCATGGACGTGAAAAATTAGATGGTCTTTTTGAATTTTCAACTAAAGAAATAAAAGAGGGTTTTCAGGAAATCCGGGAAAAAGTCCCACAAAATATTG
>JACZVS010000017.1 GCA_022572525.1 Nanobdellota archaeon | reverse complement strand
GTCCTGTTCTCGGAGGCATTCTTGGATTAACAGCAGTACAGCCATCTCTCGCCTTCTGGCTTCTACTATCTTATACACTTGGTTTAGGAGTGCCATTCCTGCTTGTTGGCCTGTTCCCATTAAAGGCAGCTGACTTCCTCCAGAAACATACAAGGCTATTCACATACATGAGGGTCATCTTCGGAATCATACTCATAATACTTGGAATCATGGTTTTCACACAAACTCTTGTGTTAATCGCAAACTTTGACTTCCTAAATAGATGGTTGCTTGGATGAAATGAAGAAAACTGTTTTGCTGGTAATTGTATTAATTTTAATAGCCGCAGTCATATTTTTTATTAGCAGTAAGGTTGCTCCTGAAAAACAAGGGGTGGAAAGCGATGGGGGAGAGGTTCCAATAAATCTGAAATCTGAAAGAGTTAAGGCAAAGGTAGGTAGATATCCTGTTGCCAAGGAACTTATTGATCCTGATGCTTATATTAATATAGATAGTATTACAATCTCAGAACTTGTTGGAAAGAAAGTTATTCTTTTTGATTTTTGGACTTATTCTTGCATCAATTGTCAAAGAACTCTTCCATATCTGAATGCTTGGTATGAAAAGTATAAGGATGATGGTCTTGAAATTGTTGGGGTTCATTCTCCTGAGTTTGAATTTGAGAAAGATTTGGAAAATGTCAAGAAGGCTGTTGAAAAATTTAATGTGAAATACCCTGTCGCATTGGATAATGATATGAAAACTTGGAGAGCTTATAGAAATCGTTACTGGCCTCACAAGTATTTGATAGATATAGACGGCTTTATTGTTTATGATCATATTGGTGAGGGAGCTTATGAGCAAACAGAAAAGAAAATACAAGAATTGCTTGAAGAAAGAATGCAAGTCTTGCAGTTGGAGATGGATATTGAAACAGACACATCAACTCCAGAAGCATTTGATGTTGATTTCCAAAAGATAGGAACATCAGAACTTTATTTTGGCTATAAATTTCAAAGACCTGGCCAGATAGGTAATGAAGAAGGTTTTGTTCCTGGACAGATTGTTTCGTATTCTATTCCTGCTGAGACAGAGAATAATAAATTTTATCTTGAAGGTAGTTGGTTTAATGGAATGGATTCAATGGAGCTTAAAGATTCCGAAGGAAAAATACAATTAACTTTTACTGCTAAAAATGTTTACCTTGTTACTGGTTCGGATAAGGAAACAACTTTGATAATAAAATTAGATGGGGAAAGAGTTAATGAATTAACTGTAAGGGACAATACACTTTATGAAATAGTTTCTTTAGAAAAATATGAGCAGCATTTATTGGAGATAGAAGTTACTGGAGTGGGATTTAAGATTTATACATTCACGTTTGGTTGAGGATGAGGTTTAGCCCAAAGAAGCAAGCTTTTCCTTTATACTCTCCAGCTCTTCATCAAGCTTTGATTTTTTCTTTCCTGCCTTTACTCTCACCTTTATTTTCTTCGGAATTTCTGCTTCTGTTGTTGCTGTTATTGCTCCAATACTCTTCCCTCCTTTCAACTTTCCTAACGCTTCCTTAACTTTTGGAATGGATTCAATAAAGTTAGTTATGCCTTCTTGGCATGCCTTTATCTCTCCTCTTAGTTCTTTTTTAAGTTTGTTCTCTTCTGTCTTCAGCCATTTGAATTCCTTGTACTTTTTAAGAAGATTTATTGTGCTAATTGTGCTGCCGAGAAGACTTTTCCTTACTCCGATAAAATCTGAGTCTTCAAAACTTATATAAACAGAATCTTTTGCCATTCTTATTCTGTGTCTGAGAAAAGCTTCTTGTCGATGTTCTCTAATTTCTCTTTTAGACTCTCTAAATCCCTTTCCCAAGAGTGTAACTCATGATCCTCTTGTTGCCTGATTTCTTTTATCTTCTGCAAAATGGAAGAAGCACTTCTTAAACTCTCTTTTATTTGGCTTAGATGTTCAATCGAGTCTTTGAACTTGTCAATCTTAACAAAGATCGGTCTCTCAATTGGTGAAACAAATCTTCTTGCTCTTGGAGTAATAGCTGGAACAGCCGAGGTCGGCGGAATTGGGGGAAGATCTTCTTCAAGTATTCCTCCTCTTACTGATGGAATTTCAAACTCTTTCTTTATTCTTTCGCCGTATCCCTTTTCTAAAGGAGGCAGTTCTGGCAATTCAGGAAGTTCTGCTTCTTCATCTTCTTCCCTTTCCATATGCGGGGGTTTTAGCAACTCAGGAGGTTCAGGAAGAGTAAATTCTTCTGCTGGAAGCTCTTCCCTTTTTTTCTTTCTAAATAAAGCCATTTTTATCCCCTTTTTATTAGTGTTTTTAAATTGTTATAGTTATAAAAGATTTTGTGAAAACTATACAGTAGTTACTAAAAATTGAAAAGTAATATATAACTTTTCACGACTATTTCATTCACCATTTCACATGAAAACCACAAAAGCAGAAGAAGAAGCATTAAAAGAAATCGTTATAAAGATCTGTGGAAAAGTAGCTGTAATAATAGTTCCTATACTAAAGGATAAGAGTAATGTTGACGAATTTAAGATAGCCAATAGGGCAAAGATGACAATAAATGAGTTAAGAAATATTCTATACAAGTTGCACCATAGAGATTTAGTCAGCTTTACAAGAAAAAAGGACAAGAAGAAAGGGTGGTTTATTTATTACTGGACCCTAAATAAGGGGAGGGCGCTCCGTTCTTTAGAAAAAGATTATCAAAGAGATCTAGAATTGAAGAAAGACATTTTAGATAATACAATGAAGAAGAATTATTTTATTTGTCCTAGAGGTCATACAGAACTTAGTGAGGAATCTTCCCTTGAACAGAATTTTGAGTGTATGGAGTGTGGAGAGTTACTTGTTTTGAAGGACAGGGAAACTGAGAAGAGGAGGATTAACAGATCTATTGGAAAAATTAATATAAAGTTAGATGAGCTTAAGGAACTTCTTGTGAAATACATACCTAAGGTTTTTGTTGAAGTTAAGAAAAAGCGAGCGAAGAAGCCAAAGAAGCCAAAAGCAAAAGAGGAAAAAGCTGAGAAAGGGAAGAAGGAGGATAAGAAAGTGAAAAGAGCGATAAAAGAGAAGAAGTTGAGGGAGAGACCGAAGAAAGATAAGAAAAAAGCAAGAGTAAAGGCAAAGCCTAAAAGAAACAAAGTTAGAGTTAAGGGCAAGGCCAAGAAGAAAAAGAAAAGGAGATAATTCTGAGTCTAGTTAATGTTTAAGATCTTTTTCTTGAAAAAGTTTGTTTAATTTGTATTAAGCGTGGTGACATAGGAAATCTTTATAAGTTTAGAGCGTTAAATAGGTAAATGAAACTGGAAAAGAGGCATAAAATGTTTCAATATGTTTCTGATAAAAAGCTGTTGGCCTTTCCGGTTAAAGAATGTGGGGAAAAATTTGTTAGTGTTAAAGATCTGCATCCAAAGATTGTTTCTAGGAAGAAGAAACCTCGAGAGATAAAGAGGTGGGTTGTTAGTAGCTATGGTCACCTTGTCAGAAAGACTGTAGCTAAAAAGCTTATTAGAATAGCTGAAGGTCTTCCATTAGGGATGAAACTTATTGTTACAGATGGTTACAGACCAATTGAAATTCAGCGAAGAATGTTTAGAGGAATGATGAAAGTTTTTAAGAAAAAGAAGAAGTATAGAAAGCTAAGAGAGGATGAAATAAAAGAAAAGGTAAGAAAATTATGTGCCGATCCGGATTCCTACACATACCATTCAACAGGAGGAGTTGTTGATGTTTATCTCGAAAAAGATGGAAAGGCTATCAACATAGGAACAGCAAAAAATACTTTTGATAAGAGGCTTGGGAAGGAAGCTAGGAAAAATCGTGGAATATTGATAAGAGCAATGTCAAAAGTAGGGTTTGTTAATTATATTCATGAATGGTGGCACTGGTGCTATGGTGAATCTCTTTGGGCATCTATAAATAAGAAGAGGTACGCTATTTATGGTTCAGTCCATCTGAAGAATCTTAAGAAATTTCTTTGATGTGAAAGAGGGCTAAGTCCCAAAATAAACTTCAAATCACCCAACTACGCTTAATAATTTTTATCCGAAAGCACTTAGCAATGCTGCAAACACTTTCCCTCCGTCTAGGGGGTTAAATGGGATCATGTTGAAGATGAACAGCCACATATTGATGAATGAAGTGTAGAAGAGGAAAATTGCAGTTCTTCTCTTGAGTTTTCTTTTCTGTGTTTTGAGAATAAATGCTGGAACAAGCCAGAATATAAGATTGACAAAGGGGCCTGCAAAGGCAACTATGCCGAATTGTTGTACACTTAATGCAGCTTCTGGAGAAATCAAAACATAGCCCGGAGCAAGCAGCAAGAATGGGGAATGGATTAATCTGAGAAAAAGGCCTAGAAGAATTCCAAATCCAAAGATCTCGAATGTTGCTTCAGCACCATACGCTATTGCAACAAACTTATGCGCAAGTTCATGGAACAGAATTGCAGGAACTGCAATTATGGCCGCAAACTTAAAGTCATCCCAGTCAAAGAGAGATTTCCTCCGCATCTTCAGTAAACTTTTATCTGGACTTTTTATGTAGCCTGATAGAATGTAGGCTATAGCAGCAATTAGAATAATTAAATTAAAAATTTCCCTTATGCTAGTGAAAGCCATTTACAGGAGTAAGAGAAGCGATTAATAAATTTTTGTATTAATGATAAAAATAATAAAAATAGCTGCTAGCCCCTTAGATCGCTTATTCCGAGAGCGAAGAATACTAATCCGATTAGGGCAACAACAAAACCCCATACGCCTTCTATCAGAACAAGTACAGGAGATATTTGTGCAGTTGGATTGCCTGCAGCATCCATAACCACTCTAACAGCTCCGTGAGCGCCATAAACACTGAAGAAGTAAATTCCCCATATTCCTGTTACAAGCAATATTATTCCTAAAATTAATTCCCATGCCTTTGCCATGTTTATCTATAGGGGGAAAAAATTAAAAACCTTTCTTTTTCCATAAAAAGGATTTACTACCAACTTAGGGGGAAATTATTCTCCTTTAAGCTTTGGCAGGACAAAGAATGCAACAACTGCTGCTACTGCAATGATCAACCAGAACTGAAAAGCATGTATCCTTCCTGCAGCAAAAATGACTAGGTTGATTATAAGGGCCAAAATTAAGGCAATCGAGACGGCCTTTTTGAGCTCTTTCATTAACTAATGGAATCAATAAGATTTAAAAATCTTGGCTGCGAAGAATCAGAATGGTAAAGGGAATGTATCATCATATTGCAGATATTTGGAAAAAGCCAAAAGAAGGCCTTGGTAGCTTGTGGCAGCAAAGGTTGATTGAGTGGAGAAAAAGTGATGCTGTTGTTAGAGTAGAAAAGCCCTTAAGGTTAGACAGGGCCAGAAACCTTGGCTATAAGGCAAAGAAAGGCTTTGTTATTGTAAGGGTAAGGGTAAAGAGGGGAGGCAGGAAAAGGCCTAGGCCTACAAGGAAAGGAAGAAGAAGCAAGAGACAGACAATAAGGAAAGTGCTTAGTATGAATTACAAATGGGTTGCTGAGCAGAGAGTTTCGAGAAAGTTCCCAAATCTTGAAGTTTTGAATTCGTATTGGATTGCAAAAGATGGTAAGCATTATTGGTATGAAGTTTTGCTTGTTAATCCTCATGCGCCAGAAATTAAATCTGATAAGCAGCTAGGCTGGATGGCTTCTGGCACACATAAAGGAAGGGTCTTTAGAGGCCTGACATCTGCAGGAAAGAAATCAAGGGGCCTTAGAAAAAAGGGGAAAGGTGCTGAAAAGTCAAGGCCTTCGAGAAGAGCTCAAAGTTCTGAACGTTTGCTGAAGAAGAGCAGAGCAAAATAGGAAGCAAGGAAACAGCCAAAAAATAGAAAATATTTTATATGACTTATTCTTCCACTAAGTTAAAGGGGGAAGATGAAATATAAATTCAGGCCTAAAACACCTTTTCTTGTAGTTGATGGTGTTGTGAAAAGCAGTAAAGGGGTTGCTTTGATAAGGAGAGTTTTCCCTCCACATATAGATAAGTATACTTTACCAGGGGGTTTTGTCAAGATTGGTGAGAGTTGTGAAGAGGCTGTGAAAAGAGAAGTAAAGGAAGAGATTGGAATAAGGGTGAAGATCAAAAAGCTGGTTGGAGTTTATAGCGATCCAAAAAGAGATCCTAGGGGCCATATTGTAAGTGTGTCTTTTCTTTGTCAAGCCCTCTCTACTAAACTAAAAGCTGGAGATGATGCAAGAACAGCAGCATGGTTTAAAAGTAAGCCCAGAAAAATTGCCTTTGACCACGCTAGGATTTTGAAAGATGCAAAAGCATGGTAAGATGAAAAGGAAGAAGATGAAGAAGCCAGGAAAGGAAAATAGAAAAGGAGCTAACTACATTTTTATTACCGGAGGCATGTCTGGCTTAGGAAAAGGACTTGTAACTGCTTCTACAGCCAAAATTCTGCAATCACTTGGATTTAATGTTACTGTAATTAAAATAGATCCTTACCTGAATGTAGATGCTGGGACAATGAGTCCATTTGAGCATGGAGAGGTTTTTGTAACTTCAGATGGCTATGAATCAGATCAAGATCTTGGTGTGTATGAACGTTTCTTGAACAAGAATCTTACCCGAGATCATAATATTACAACAGGTAGGATCTTTTGGCAAGTTCTCCAGAAAGAAAGAGCAGGCAAGTATCTTGGAAAAACTGTACAACCAATTCCACATATCACAAATGAAATCAAGGGAGAGATCAAAAAAGTTGTTGATGAAGAAAATGCTGATTTTGTTGTTGTAGAAATTGGAGGAACTGTAGGGGATATTGAGAACGCTCTATTTCTCGAGGCTATAAGACAACTTGCTTTTACAGAGAAAGTGAAATTCATTCATGTTGTTTATATTCCGGAGTTGATTCTTAAAGAACAGAAAACAAAAATGGCACAACATTCTGTTAAAAGGCTAAGGGAGGTTGGAATAGAGCCAGATTTTCTTATTGCAAGAACAGCAAAGCCTCTTACAGAAGAAGCAAGGAAAAAACTTTCTCTTTTTTGTAATGTTAAGCTCTCAAATGTAATCTCTTCTCATGATATCTCAGATATTTATAGACTACCACTTCTTTTTTTAGAGCAAGATTATGATATCCTGCTTTTAAGGGAATTTGGATTGCCAGAGCAGAAGGCTAATCTAAGTAGTTGGAAGAGGGCAATTGAGAGGAAAGAAAATGCAAAAAAGACAATAAATATTGGCATTGTTGGTAAATATTCAAAGCTTCGAGATTCTTACATTAGCATAGAGCAAGCTTTTAAGCATTGTGAGTATGCTCTTGGTC
Source organism: Nanobdellota archaeon (assembly GCA_022572525.1). Lineage (GTDB taxonomy): Archaea > Nanobdellota > Nanobdellia > Pacearchaeales > UBA12030 > JACZVS01. Next base: position 874 of record JACZVS010000017.1, on the reverse strand, counting down.
TTCACATTAACTTAGAATGGATAGATGCAGAAAAAATCGAGAATGGTTTCTTGTTGAACAACCTCTCCTTAAACGGCATTCTTGTTCCAGGAGGTTTTGGAGAAAGAGGAGCTGAAGGAAAAATTAAGGCAATAAGATATGCGCGGGAAAATGGAATCCCTTTCCTTGGCCTTTGCCTTGGATTTCAGTTAGCAGCAATAGAATTTGCAAGAAATGTATGCGGCTTGAAAGACGCGACCTCCGCGGAGTTTACCAAAAAGAGTAAGAATTTTGTTATTGATGTTATGGGAGATCAGGAAGTGCTTTTGCGAGAGAAAAAATACGGAGCTACGATGCGGCTTGGTGCGTATCCTTGCCGAGTAAAAAAGGGTACTCTTGCATTCAAAGCATATGGGAAAGAGCAAATTTCAGAGCGGCATCGTCATCGCTATGAAATCAATAACGAATATCGGGATATTTTAGAGAGCAAGGGAATGGTGTTTTCTGGTATTAATCCAGAACGAGACTTAGTTGAAATCGCAGAGCTCAAGGATCATCCATTTTTCATGGGCACGCAGTTTCATCCGGAATTAAAATCAAGGCCCTTGAGGCCTCATCCTTTATTCTGCGAGTTTATAAAAGCCGCTATTAGGAAACGTTGACAACTTTTGCAATTCTTTGAGAGTTGTCAAAGCCGCGTTTTCTTTTAGTTGCAAAGCTTACAATTCCTTTCTTGAGAGCAAAAAGTGTGTGGTCTCTTCCAAGTCCAACATTTTTCCCAGGAAGGAATTTGGTGCCTCGTTGGCGTATCAAAATCTGACCAGCTTTAGCTTTCTCTCCAGCAAAAAGTTTTACTCCTAAATATTTAGGATTGGAATCACGGAAATTTTTCGAC